>DASYPD010000029.1:0-8235 GCA_036007005.1 Gemmatimonadales bacterium | reverse complement strand
CGAAGACCGCCAGGGGAGCGGCCACCGCGTAGGTCAGTTCTCTGGCGTGCCACACCGCGCGGCCACCGGTAGGGCGGCGCACGCAATCGAGTCCCAGCGCCTGAATCCGCTCGAGATCGTAGCGGCGTGCCGCCGGCTCATGACGGCCGAAGGAGAGACAAAAGGGTTCCCAGCGATAGAGCCGGAGAAATGCGACGCCCTCCTCGTCAGCAGCGTCGAGGAGGGCGCAATCCACTGCCATGTTTTCCCACCCCGGACGGGGACCGTCTACTAACAGTGACCAGTGACCAGTTAACAGTGACCAGTGACCAGTGACCGGTAGAAGCCTTTCCCGTGGAACCATTCCGCTAGGGCCGTTACTGGTCACTGGTCACTGGTTACCGGTCACTCTAACGACAGCCCCCCGTCCACCACGATGGTCTGTCCGGTGATGTGACGCGCCTCGTCGGAGCAGAGGAAGGTGATCACGCGGGCCACGTCCTCCGGTTCGGCGATGCGGCCGAGCACCGAGCTCTTGCGCGCCTTGTCGATCACTTCGGGAGGCAGCAGTTGCAGCCGCTCGGTGCGGATGAAGCCGGGCGCCACGGCATTCACGTTCACGTTAGAGGGCCCGAGTTCCACCGCGATGGCGCGCGTGAGGCCTTCGAGTCCGGCTTTGCTCGCGGCGTAGCTCGCCACCCCGAAGCCGGGGCGACCGGCCAGATGCGAGCTGACATTGACGATCTTGCCGAAGCGCTGGCCGCGAAAGATGGGGGCCACGGCGCTGCTGCAGTGGAACGCGCCGGTGAGGTTCGTCTCGATGACTTCGGCCCACTCGGCGGGCGAAAGCCGCCAGTGCGCCCCGTCATTGGCAACGCCCGCGTTATTCACCAGGTAATGAATCGTCTCGAAGCGCTCGCGCACCTTTTCGACGAAGCGATCCACCTGCGCGCGGTTGCGCACGTCACAGCACTCGGCAAAGACCCCGACGCCCATGGACGACAGCGTGGTCTCGGTAAGTAGCGCGGTTTCCCGTACGTCCCGCCCGGGGAGATCCACGAAGCAGAACGCGACGGCGCAGCCGAGCTTGCCGAATTCGATGGCCGTGGCGCGGCCCAGACCCGTGGCGCCGCCGGTGACGATGGCCACTTTGCCGTGAAAGCCGGCCTCCGGCTCACGCTGTGGCTTCGGTTGCTCCAGCACCGCGCCGGCGCCGGACGGGCGCTCGGCGGCACGGCGCCAGGAAGGTGGGTCGAACGCGCTGGGAGGCATGGATTTGGCGAAGCTACGGGTGGCCCGGGAGGCCCGCAAGGCGGCCGCACTTGGAGCAAGCGCTTGCAGCGCCGTACATTGAAGACATGAAACGGGGGGTCTGGATCCTCGTCGGCCTGGTCGGCGCTGCCGCCTGGGGCGTGATCGCCCTGCACCGCGGCGAGAGTATCAGCGCCGCCTGGCTGGTGCTCGCGGCGGTGGGCACCTACCTGGTGGCCTACCGCTTCTACGCCCGTTTTCTCGCGCACAAAGTCCTCGGCATCGATCCACGCCGCGCGACACCGGCGGAGCGGCTCAACAACGGCCGGGACTTCGTGCCCACCACGCGCTGGGTGCTCTTCGGACATCACTTCGCGGCGATTGCCGGAGCGGGACCGCTGGTCGGCCCGGTCCTCGCAGCCCAGTTCGGCTACCTGCCGAGCACGATCTGGATCGTGTTCGGGGTGGTGCTGGGGGGCGCGGTGCAGGACTTCGTCATCCTCTTCGGTTCGATGCGGCGCAACGGGAAATCGCTGGGCCAGATGGCGAAGGAGGAGATCGGGCCGATCACCGGGCTGTTCGCGATGGTCGCCATCCTCGCGATCATGCTCATCCTGCTCGCGGTGCTCGCCCTCGTGGTGACCAACGCGCTCAAGGACAGCCCCTGGGGCATCTTTTCCATTCTCTGCACCATTCCGATCGCGCTCGGCATGGGGGTCTGGATGCGGGTGATCCGCCCCGGCAAAACCGTGGAAGCCACCATCGGGGGCCTGATCCTCCTGATCCTGGCGCTGGTGGGCGGCCGCTACGTGGCTCAGTCGCCGACCTTGGCGCCGCTCTTCAGCCACGGCGGCATCACGATCGCGTGGGGGCTGATGGTCTACGGCTTCATCGCGAGCGTGCTGCCGGTGTGGCTCCTGCTCGCGCCGAGGGACTACCTCTCCACCTTCATGAAGATCGGGACGATCGTGCTGCTCGCGATCGGCATCCTGATCGTGCTGCCGCCGCTCCGGATGCCGCCCCTAACCCGCTTCATCGACGGGACCGGCCCGGTCTTCGCGGGCAAGCTGTTTCCCTTCGCGTTCATCACCATCGCCTGCGGCGCGATCAGCGGGTTTCATGCGCTCGTCTCCAGCGGAACCACGCCCAAGATGATCCGGCGGGAGGACGACGCGCCGCTGATCGGCTACGGCGGGATGCTCATGGAGTCCTTTGTCGCCATCATGGCGCTGTGCGCGGCGTGCGCGCTCGATCCGGGCGTCTATTTCGCGATCAACGCGCCGCTCGGGGCGTTAGGCGGCACGGTGCAGACGGCGGCGGAACACATCCGGCAATGGGGCTTCACGGTGACGCCCGGACAGCTCGATGCGCTGGCCGGTTCGGTGGGCGAAGCGACGCTGCTGGGACGGGTGGGCGGCGCGCCCTCTCTCGCGGTGGGGATGGCGCACATCTTCAGCGGCGCGTTCGGGCAGCGGCTGATGGGCCTCTGGTATCACTTCGCGATCATGTTCGAGGCGCTCTTCATCTTGACAACGTTAGACGCGGGGACGCGGGTGGGGCGCTTCATGCTCCAGGAGTTCCTCGGCCACCTCTGGGAACCGCTGGGGCGAACCTCCTGGTATCCCAGCAACCTGCTGGCATCGGGGATCATCGTTGCCGCGTGGGGTTACTTCCTGGTGCAGGGCGTGCTCGATCCCCTGGGAGGGATCAATTCGCTCTGGCCGCTCTTCGGCATCAGCAATCAGCTGCTCGCGGCGGTAGCGTTCTGCGTCGGCACCACCCTCATCATCAAGATGGGCAAGGCGCGTTATGCCTGGGTGACGCTGCTGCCGCTCGCGTGGCTGCTGAGCGTCACGCTCACGGCGGGCTGGCAGAAGATTTTCGCGAGCGATCCGCGGCTGGGGTTCCTGGCGCACGCGCGCGACACCGCAGCGAAGATCGCGAGCGGCGCGCTGGATCCCGCCACGGGCGCGCGGCTCATCTTCAATGACAAGATCGACGCGGCGCTGGCGGGGATCTTCATGGCCGTCGTCGTGGCGCTCTTGCTGGCCTCGATCCGGGAGTGGCTGGCGGTGGCGCGAGGGCGGAAGGCAGCGGTGGTGAAGGAGGCCCCCTATGTGGAGACGGCGTATGCGTAAACGGTGGGTAGGTGGGCATGCGGGCAGGTGGGTAAACAGACCTATTACCCACTTACCCACTTACCCACCTACCCTCTGGTTCCGGCTCCGTTCCGCGTTCAAGCAGATCGCCGGCATGCCCGACTATGCCCGCTATCTCGAGCACGCCCGCGCGCAGCATCCGGACTGCCCGTTGCTCAGCGAGCGGGAGTTTTACGACCGGTTCATCTCCGGGCGCTACGCAAGCGGCGGGTCGCGCTGCTGCTGAGGACCAGAATCGACTCGAGGAGAAGTAAATGATGAAGCGTCATCTCCGTCTGGTCCCCAGCTGGCTGCTCGGCTGCGCTCTCTTCTCGAGCACCCTCGCCGCGCAGGGCGAAAAAATCACCCTCAGGACGACCCCCGCGCCGAACCAGACCATCCGGATCGGCATGACCCAGAACATGTCCTTCGACGCGGCCTCGGGGGCCCTCCCCAGCGGGACCATGAAGATCGAAGGCGTGACTGCGTTTCAGGGCACCCAGCGGGTGGGCGCGCCGGACGCCCAAGGCAGGATCACCACCGAGTTCAGCATCGATTCCATGACGATCGCCATGACGCTCAACGGCAGTCCGCTGCCGTCTCCCCCGCTCGATTCGCTCAAGGGCAAGAGCTTCACGGTCGTCTATGACGCGACCGGCAAGGTGGAGGAGGTCAAAGCGAGCGGCGAGACGGGGGCCGCCATGAACAGCGTCAAGAGCATGATGGGGCAGCTCGCGGGCAATCTCCCCAATGCGACACTGGGAATTGGTGACAGCATCAGCGTGCCCGTGAGCCTGTCGATTCCGGTTCCCGGCCTGAGCTCCGGCGGGGAGCCGATCAACCTCGAGGGCAGCAATACCTTCAAGCTGGTCGCGACGGGCCGCGACGGCTCCGATCGGCTCGCCACCCTGGAGCTCAGGACGGAGGCCGGCATGAGCGGCAACCTCAGCCTGCACATGAGCGGCACTGGCAGCATGCAGTGGAACGTGGACAAGGGCTTCATCAAGGCGGGGAGCAACGATCTCAAGCTGGACCTGACGATGACGATGCCGGGCGGGACCGGGACGATGAATCTGAACGGCACCATTCACATGGTGATCACGGGGGAGTCGCGCGCGCCCTAGCTGAACCGCCGCCCCACCCATAGCCACGCCACGGTGGCGCCCGCGAGCACCGCTGCGGACAGCATCAGGGCAGCCGATCCGCCGACGGTCTGGTAGACGCGGCCGAACGCAATCCCGGCCGGCAGTGCCGCGAGACCGGCCAATCCCTGGTAGTTGCCAAACCCGCGTCCGGTGCGGATCGGGGCGAGCTTCCCGACCACCACCCGTTCCGCGGGCTCGGTGAGTCCGGCGACCAGTCCGAACAGCAGGAACACGCCGAGCGCGGCGATTTCGCGGAGCGCCAGCGCGAGCAGCAGGGCCACCACAAGGTAGACCGCGATGCCGAGCGCATAGGTCCAGCGCGGCCCCAGCCGATCGGTGAGCCAACCGCCCGGATAGGAGGAACTGCTGCGGATGACGTGGAGCCCGGCCCATGCCAGGGGCACCACGACAACCGGCACGCCGAGCTGCTGCAGGCGGAACAACAGCAGGGTTTCGGGCAGACGGCCGACCGTGAGCAGCACCAATACGGAGACGGGTACCCAGTAGGCGATCCCGACCGCGTCAGCCCGGGAGATCGCTTCGCCGCTCCGCGGCTCGCGATGACTGGGAGCGCGACCGTTGACGCCTTTCAACGCGAAAACCAGCACGATCACCGCCACCACGCCCGGCACCGCGCTCCACCCGATCACCTCGCGGACACCGACCCTGGCCTGGAGCAGCGCCCAGGCGGCGAGCGAGCCTAACACGGCACCGAGGTGGTCCATGGCGCGGTTGAACCCGAAGGCACGGCCCCGGATCCGCGTGTCGGTAATCGACGCGATCACCGCATCGCGCGGCGGTGTCCGCATTCCCTTTCCCACCCGGTCGATCACCCGGAAGCCGATCACCTGCCAGGCGGATGAGGCCAAAGCAATGATCGGCCGGATCAGCACCGCCACGCCGTAGCCCAGCAGGATCAGCGGCTTGGTCCTGCCCTTCCGGTCGGCCAGCCGGCCGCTCACCCCGCGAACCAGGGCGGCGGTGAGGTCCGCGGCGCCGTCGAGTGTTCCCAGCGCCAGTGCCGTCCCGCCGAGCGGGCCGGTGATGAACGCCGGCAGCACGGGATACACCATCTCGCTCGCGAAGTCGTTGAAGAGCGAGACGAAGGAGAGCCCCTTGACCGGAGCCGGCAGCGTCTGGCCGCGCTCAGGCATCGAGTCCCATCCCCCAGCGGATCAGCGGCACCGGCAGCCCGCCGTAGCCGAACAGCTCGCGATGAAACTGCTCGAGGCTGAACTCTTCACCCCGCGCGGCTTTCACATCATCGCGCAAGCGGCGCAACTCCTGCCACCCCAGGATCGCGGCACACGCGGAGATCGGGCGGCACGCTAACCGCCGCACATCGGCCAGCGCGCTGCGCCGGTCGCAGGGGAGCCGCCCGAGCAGGTGAGCGACGGCTTCCTCCGCGGTGAATTGCTTGGTGTGCAGCCCCAGATCGACGATGGCGAGCTGCACGTCTCGGAAGAACAGCACGCGCTGCACCAGGCGCGCCTCCGGGTCACTGCGATAGCCGAGCTCCGCCAGCAGATCCGCCGCGTAGATACTCCACCCGAGCGGGGTACTTGGCGCCGCGATGTGACGCCGGACCAAGGCCGGGAGCAGTTCGCGCTGGGAGCGGTGCAGATGCATACCCGGCACACCGAGCCGCACCACCAGCCAGGGAATCGCCGGGCGGTCGGGGTCGCCGAGCTGCAGCGCGGGACGGGAGAATGCCCCGGCCGGCCGATAGCGCGCGAGAGGCTCCAGTACTTGCGTGGCGGCGGAAAGCGGCACGACGTCGAGCGGCGGCGCGCGAGTGCTCAGGCCCTGCGACTCCGCAAATCGCGTCGCTCCCTCGAGATCCTCCAGCACGTTCGCTGAGAGCTCGCTCCAGACGGGACTTTCCTCCCGCTGCCAGTCGTACACCTCGCGCCAGGACCGCCCGGCATCGATCACGGCCGCGAGTGCGGTCACCTCGTTCTCCACCTCCGCCGCCAGCCGCAGCGCGGCGCGCCAGACTTCCGCCGCGTTGTGGATACTCGCATGCTCGTGGTGGAGCAGCAGGTCCACCTCGTCCTCGCCGATGGCGGCGCCGTAGGGGTCCGGATCGGCCGCGAGCCGGCGCAGCGCGGATTCGAGCTGGTCCAGCGCGGCCTTGGCTTCCGTCATCGCCGCCGCCGCTTCGCCTCCCGCGGCCGACCAGGCGGGCTCGAAGTGCTCGCCGGCCTCGTCGAGCACCGCGCTCAGCGCGGGAAGCTGCGCCAGCGCCGTCTCGACCAGGAAGAGTGGCGGCTTGCGCAGCGTCTCTCGCAAGCTGCCCAGAAACCCGGGCAGCGCGCGCAAACGCTCCAGGGCAGCCTCGGCACCCGAATCGTTGCCTAACCCGCCAAGCAGCCCCTCGAACGCGGCGGCGGCATGCTCGAGCCAGAGGGCAGGATTCCGCTCCCAGGGGTGCTCGCGCTCGAAGCGGAACAGCAGGACGCGCAGCCGGTCCAGCAGCGCGGTGCGGTCGATCTCGTCGGCGGTGTCATCGACCTCGAGCTCCTCGACCGCGCCGGCGATCGAGCGGAAAGCGGCGAGGTGCGCCCGCATCGAGTCGGGGTCGAAAGCGCCCAGCCGGCCCTCGTAACCGGGCGCGCCCGCCTGGGTCGCGGCGGCGGGGTCGAAGTGCCACCAGAGATCGAGGAAGGAGCGGCAAAGCGCGTCCGTGATCGCCACTACTACGTCGAGCCGGTGAGCTCGCTGTGATCGGCGAGGCTGGCGCGGCCGCGAAAGTCGCGCAGCTCCACGCTGTCGCCCAGCATGCTGTGGGTCAGCTCGACCCCGCTGAGAGTACAGTCGGCGCCGACGATCGCGTGGGAGAGCTTCGCGTCACGGATGCAGGTCCCCTTCTCGATCGTCACATTCGGACCAATGGTCGAGCGCTCGACCGTCACCCCCTCATCGATCAGCACCGGATCCTGGACGGTGACGCCGGGAAATTCCCGCGGCCGCGCGGCGCCCTTGCGCAGCAGGATCTCATTGGTCTCCAGCAGCGTCTCCAGTTTGCCGCAATCGTACCACCCCGCCACTTCCGCGGTCAGGATCTTGCGCCCCTGCTCGATCATCCACTGAAACGCGTCGGTGAGGAAATACTCGCCCTGATTCTTGGGCGCCGCGAGCACCTGCGCGATGCCCTGCCAGAGCGCCGCGGTGTCCTTGATGTAGTAGAGCCCGATGTTGGCGAGCTTGCTGATGGGCTCGCGCGGCTTCTCCACGATGCGGGTCATGAAGCCGAGATCGTCCGTCACCACCACACCGAAGCGCTGATAGTCCTCGACTTCCTTGGCCCAGATGATCCCGTCGGCGTCGCTGCGCTGAATCAGCGTCAGGTCCGCCTCGAATATGGTATCCACGAAGACGACGAGCACGGGGCCCGTGACATACGGGCGCGCCAGGTTGATCGCTCCCGCGGTTCCATCCTGTACTTTCTGCTCGATGTAGCGGCAGGGAACCCCGTAGCGTCCGGTGGCATACTCCTCGACCTGCTCCTTCAAGTGGCCGGTGATGAAGATGAGCTCCGTGACGGGAAGCTCGCGCAGGGTGTCCATCACCCAGTCCATCACGGGCCGGCCCGCCACCTTGAGCATCGGCTTGGGCACCAGATAGGTGTGTGGCCGGAGCCGGGTGCCCTTGCCCGCGAGTGGGATGATGACCTGCACGCTAGCTCCTCCCGTAGCGGTCGGAGAGTCGCACCAGATCGT
>DASYPD010000028.1:0-8535 GCA_036007005.1 Gemmatimonadales bacterium | reverse complement strand
ACCGGAGCGCGGATGCCTACCTTCGCGCCCTCGGCAGCAAGTTCGGCGAGACGGTGACGCCGGGGCATGTAGAAGTAGGGAGTAGGGAGTAGGGAGTAGGGAATAGGGAGGGCCGATGTTACTGCTCGCAGCTCTGGGGCTGGCGCTCGCGGTGGGCTGCCACGCCGATAGCAGCGAACCCGGATCGGTAACGGTCCGGCTGCAGGAAGTGGCGAGCGGGCTCGATTTCCCGCTCTTTCTCACCACGCCGCCCGGCGACAATAGCCGCCTCTTCGTGGTCGAGAAGACCGGCCGCATCCGGCTGATCAAAAACGGCAGCCTGCTGCCCGCTGCTTTCCTCGATCTCAGCTCCAAGGTGTCCAGCGGCGGGGAGCAAGGTCTGCTCGGCCTGGCGTTCCATCCCGGTTACGCCGGGAACGGCCGCTTCGTGGTGAACTACACCAATACGAGCGGTGATACCCGCGTCTCCGTCTTCCGAGTCTCGGCCAATCCCGATGTGGCGGACGCGGCAAGCGAGCAGGTGATTCTCAGCGTGGACCAGCCGTTCGCCAATCACAACGGCGGCATGGTCGCGTTCGGTCCCGACGGCAAACTCTACATCGGCATGGGCGATGGCGGCTCCGGCGGCGATCCGCAGGGCAACGGACAGAACCGCAATACCCTGCTCGCCAAGCTGCTCCGACTCGAGCTGAGCGGCACCGGGCAGGTTTCGGTCCCGGCCGACAATCCATTCGTGGGGCAGGCGGGCAGCCGGCCGGAGATCTGGAGCTACGGACTGCGGAACCCCTGGCGCTTCAGCTTCGACCGCGAGAGCCACGATCTCTACATCGCGGATGTCGGTCAGAATGCTCATGAGGAGATCGACGCGAGCACCGCAGCCACCGAGTTCGGGCGCGGGCTCAACTACGGCTGGAACCGGATGGAGGGGGCGTCCTGCTACAATCCGCCCTCCGGCTGCAATCAGAGCGGGCTGACGCTGCCAGTGCTCGACTACGACCATTCCCAGGGCTGCTCGGTCACCGGCGGGTATGTCTATCGGGGAGACGCGATTGCTTCGCTCCGAGGCCTCTACTTCTACGGCGATTATTGCAGCGGCTGGGTCAAGAGCTTCCGGTTGAGCGGGGGCCAGAGTGCCGAACGGCGCGACTGGGCAGAGCTCCGGCCGGGCGGGCAGATCACCAGCTTCGGGGAGGATGCACGCGGCGAGCTCTACGTCATGATTTCGTCCGGCAAAGTATTTCGCATCATCGCCGCGCAGCCCTAGGACTCGCGTTGTCGAGCGATGCTCCCGCCCCGGACTTCGCCGAGCTGACCCGCCTGCGCGGCGCGATTCCCACCGCGGTGCGCTTCGGGACGTCCTCCTGGACCTACCCGGGCTGGAAAGGATTGGTCTACGCGCGGGATTATCCGGCCAGCGGAGCCGGCGCAGAGATGCTCGCCGAGTACGCCCGGTTCCCGCTCTTCGCGACGGTCGGGATCGATTCGAGCTTCTATGCCCCGCTGACCGAGAAGACGCTCACGAGCTACGCGAACGCGCTGCCGCCGGGCTTCCCCTGCGTGAGCAAGGTGTGGGACCGGCTCACGGTCCACACTTTCGCCGGGGCGCGAGAGAGGGGGAAAGCCGGCCAGGCTAACCCGGATTTTCTCAACGCCGAGCTGTTTCGCACCGAGGTATGGGCGCCGCTGGAGGCGCATTTCGCGGAGCACAGCGGCCCGCTCGTCTTCGAGTTTCAGACCATCGCGCAGCAGGACAAGGTCCTGCCCCAACACTTCGCCGACCGGCTCGACGCCTTCTTCAGCCAGCTTCCCCCCGAAGGGCGCTACGCCGTGGAAGTGCGCAACGCGGAGTTCCTCACCCCGGCCTACTTCGCGGTGCTCCGGGAATACGACGTCGCCCACGTCTTCAACTCCTGGACCCGGATGCCCTCGATCGGGATGCAGCTCGAGCTGCCCGGGGCGGTGACCGCGGGGTTCCTGCTGGCCCGGGCCCTGCTGCGTCCCGGGCGCTACTACGCGGACGCCGTGGACGCCTTCGCGCCCTACGATCGGATCCGTGACCCTAACCCGGAGCTGCGCACCGATCTCGTGCGCGTGGTCGCCGCCGCCGAACAGTTGCGGATTCCGGCCTACATTCTGGTGAACAATCGGGCGGAGGGGAGCGCACCGCACACCGTCATAGCGGTGGCGCGGCTGCTGGACGAAAAGCGCTCGTGAGGGTGGTCAGGCCGTGCTGCGGCGCCGCGCGGCGCGCCGAAAGCGGCGCTTCGCGGGCTTTTTTCCCCGCAGCGCGGCCGCGTGGGCGGCCTGGGCGAGCTGGGTCAGCTGGGCCAGCTCGGTGGCGTAGGGGACCTCGACCCAGCCGTGGGTCAGCGCGAGCCGCTCGGAGAGAAAGGGCCGGGCCGCCCCGCCGAGCAGCGTGTTAGTGCGCAGCGGCTCGGGCAGTCGCAACACCAGGGCGTCCTGTCCCAGCACGGCGAACATCCGCTCGCCGGAAAAGAACGCGTCGGTGCCGAAGAGCTTCTTGACCCGCACGGGCGTGAGGGTGGCCAGGGCGTCACGGACGAGCGCGGAGCGGGAAGGGGCGATCATGGCGGGGAGATGTTACCGCCAAACTCCGCGGGTGACTAGAGGCGGGTTCTTTCCCCCTCGGCTGTCACTTCCTGCAGCTCCCGCGTCACCCCCGCGACCGCACACACCCGCACGAGGGTCTCCCCGATCTTGTTGTTGGGGGTCGACGCGCCCGCGGTGATTCCGATGGTGCGCACGCCGCTCAGCCAGTCCGTGCTGACCAGCTCCGCGCCGCCGGCGCTCGGTCGGTGGCGGAGCGCGCCGGTGTCGAGCTCCACCGCGGCGGAGTCCTCGAGGTGATAGGTCGGCACGCCCCGGCTGGCGGAGAGCTCGGCGAGATGAGCCGTGTTACTCGAGTTGTAACCGCCGATGACCAGCATCAGGTCGGGCGGCGGCGATTCCTCCAGCAGCTGCAGCACCGCGTCCTGCCTCTCCTGCGTGGCCGAGCAGATCGTATCGAAGCTGCGCACGTGCTGCGGGGCCGCGGCCTCGCCATAGCAGCGCACCATGCTGCGGCGGAATTCTTCCGCGATGGCGAGCGATTCACTCGACAGCATCGTCGTCTGGTTGGCGACCCCCACCCGGACGAGGTCGCGGGAAAAATCGAAGCCCGGCGAGCTCGCTTCCGCAAAGCGCGCGGCGAGCGCTGCGCTGTCCCCCCCCTGCTCGATCCAGTCACACACCAGCCGGGCCTCCGCGATGTCGAGCACGACCAGATAGCGCCCGCCCGGATACTTCATCACCTGGCTCGCCGTCGCTTTGGTTTCCTCGTGCCAGTGCTTCCCGTGGATCACCGCCGTGAAGCCGTCGCGGGCGTAACTCTCCACCCGCTTCCAGACGTTGAGCACCGAGCCACAGGTGGTGTCCACCACCACGCAGCCGAGTTGCCGAAGTCGTTCGAAATCGTGAATCGTCACACCGAAGGCCGGCAGGATGACGACCGCATTCCCATCGAGCCGCGCGAAGTCGAAGGTGCCCTCCGCATCGCGGCGCAGGAACTCGATGCCCATGGCCTCGAGCTTGGCGTTGACGTGGGGATTGTGAATGATCTCGCCCACCAGATAGAGCCGGCGGTCGGGAAACTTCGCGCGGGTTTCATAGGCATATTCGACCGCGCGGTCCACTCCGTAACAGAACCCGAACTCGCGCGCGAGCCGGAAGGTCAGCGGCCCGGCCGTCAGTCGGAAATCGCGCTGCCGGAGCAGGTCGATCAGGCGGCTGTGGTAATCCGAGGTAAGCAATCCTTCGATCTCGCTCTTGAGACCGAATCCCCGCCGGAAATACGTCGCTTCCGCCATGCCGGAAACTTACTGGGTCGCGGGCTTGTTGGCCCGGCCGCAGAACCCCGGCGCCGGCAGCACGCTGAGCTGGTCGAAGCGGCCGGTGAGATGGAGCGAATCGGAAGCTCCGGCGAGCTTGGCGCGCAGATCGAGCGTTCCGCTGAGGCGCCGGGCACCGGCTTCGGTGACGATCACCTGCCCCGAGGCCGACTCGAATCCCTTGAGCGAGTTCGCGGTCAGCAGGCGCACCGCCGCGGTCGCTTGCGGGCGCCAGGGCGCGAACAGGCCGGACTGAAAGACGGGATAAGCTTCCGCGCGCAGCGAGTCACGCGCGAAGAGCGCGATCCCGATCCCGCTGTCGTTCCGGACGGCGAGGATCTCGAGCAGGGTATCGCGCGCGCACCAGTGCGCTGCTGCGGGAGCGGTAAAGTGAACGATCCGGCCCGTGGAATCCTTCCACTCCGCCACCAGCTGTCCGCCCGTCCGACCATCCGCCCGTCCGACCGTGTGACACGCAAGTACCGCGAGAGCGAGGAGGCCCAAGACGAAACGCATCGCTGGAAGCTAGGCCGCGCCGCGCGCCGTCGCTACCGCGCTGCGCCGAAGACGACGTCGAAGCGGAGCCCGCTGCCGGCGGGCCGGTACGAGAGGGGATGGCTGAGGTCGAAGCGCAGCAGCCCCTTGAAAAACGAAACCCCGCCTCCCCCGCCCAGCAGGACGCGCGTATGTCCCAGCGAGTCGGGTTGCCCCGCCTGTGCCGCATCGAGAAACAGCACGGGCCGAATCGCGCCGCGCCAGGGAGTGAGATCGCTCTGCAGCGCCCAGAAGGCAGCGCCCCGCTCGGTGCCATAGTCGTAGCCGCGCACGCTCCCCTGGCCCCCCGCGCGATAGCCGAGCTGCGGAAGCGTCGGCCGGGTGGCGATTCCGGCCCGCGCCCGCAGCGTAAGCCCGGTGCGGATCCCGATCGGCTGACGCCACTCGCCGTAGATCCGCGCGGTCTTGGCCGCGAAGCGGAGGTCGGAGAGGCCGTCGGCGCTGAGCTGCCAGCGGGCCCGGCCGACTCGACCCTCGAGACGCGCCAGCAGAGCGCCGAAATCTCCCTCCCGGATGGGCGGGTTAGGGGCCATGATCCCGCTGCCGCCGAAGGCGTCGTTGAGCCACGCCTTGGCTTCGGTCTCGGCCGAACGCTCCCGCTCGACGCGGCCGGCGAGAGTGAGCTCGACGCTCCGCGAGGCGGCGGTCTCGACGCTGAGCGCGACACCCGTCGCACGGTAGTAATCCGCCTCGTCCCGGGCGGAGAGCAGCGCGCGGACCGCATTGGCCGCCGACAGGCCGTGACTCCAGGGATCCGCCTCGCTGAGATCGTGATAGAGCGAGAAGGTCAGCTTGCCCGAAGGCGCGTCGCGCACCAGGGAGACCCGCGCCGTGGGATGTTTGTCGGCAAACCCGAACCGGAAGGTGCCGAAGAGCGAGCTGTAGGACAGCGCCGGCAGGTCGAGCTGATAGCCGAAACCGAGCGAGGTGCCCTGCACGCGATTAAAGCGGAAGGCGTCGGCGAGCCGCTCATACGCGAAGCCGGTGCGGTTGATCCCGGTGATGCCGCGCGGCAACCGCTCCGCCAGATCGGCGAGCTCCTGCTTGGTCTCCCGATAATGCCGCTCGTCTTCCGCGCTCAGACGCAGCTGGAGCGAATCGCCCCACTCCGCGTAGCGATGCAGCGAATCGCGGGGGGCCCGGTGGATCTCATAGCGCCCTCCCCCCGGCATGAGCCCGGCGTGCTCGCGCGCGGTGCTGCTGTCCGCCTGTCCATGCGAGCGCCGCTCGGCGCGCAACGAGTCCCGCCGCGCTATCCGCTCCTCCCGCGTCCGTTGCCGGGCCGAATTGGGGTGCTCGAGCCGAAACGCGACCTTCTGGCCGGTATTGATCTCATAATCGGAGAAGGTGGTCGTGGCTTCGAACGGCACGTAGATGTCGCTCACCAACGGGACCTGCAATTGTCCAGAGAGAACCTGCCGGTAGGGCATCCAGTAGCGGCCCTCCTGCAAGGCATACTCCAGGTCGGTATCCAGCGAAAGAATCTTGTTGATGATCTTGTTGGCGCGCCGCGCGCTCGCACTATCGCTCGCAGTCGGATGGCTCGGCGTTTCCCAGAGGGCGGTACCGACATAGCGGAAGGCGAGCCGGACCACTTCGGCTGACTGAACGTCCAGCCAGAGCCTGCCCGCTATCAACGCGGGTCCGGCGCGCTTCGGAATGACCTGAACCTCGACCAAACGGATCCGGCGGCCGTCGGGCATGCCGAGGGAGACGGTATCGCCGAGGCTGTAGCGGTACCACTCGGGCCCATCGGTGGCGAGCGGGTGCAGCGCGGCGCGATCGGGAAAATCGTTGCCGAAGAACCGCACCGAGTCACTCAAGCCACGGGGCACGAACCAGGGAGAATCGAACCCGCTCAGGATCTGGCCATTCTCCTCGCGCGAACGGGAGCGCTGCCCCACGATATCCACGCGGAGATCATTGGGAAGCTGCCAGCTGAGCTTGGCCTCTTGCTCTTCGGTAAGAAACGGCGGCGCGTTGCCCCAGCGGCGCCGGCCCAGAGAGACCGTGAGCCGGTAGCGCAGCTTCGCCTGGTAGTCGCTGACGGAGGAGTCCTGGGCGTGATGGCGCACCGAGGCGCGGGCGATAAGCTCGCGTGCCGCGGCGCTCGAATAGGTACTGGTGTCGGGAGGAAACGCGCCCCGGAACGAGGCGAGGGCGAGCAGAGAGGTTAGGAGGCCTGGGCCCATTTGCTGCGGCCGTCGCGGTGCAGCCCGTAGGCCCGCAGCCGACGCCACAGCGTGGTCCGGCTGATCCCCAGGCTTTTGGCGGTTTCGGCGAGCCGCCAGCCGTGCTCATCGAGGGAACGGACGATGGCTTCGCGCTCGCGCTCGGCGAGCGTGGTGGGACCGACCGTACCCGGGACGAACATCGCTTCGCCCAAGTCGAGGTTCGCGACCCGCAGGGGCTTGAGCCGTCCGCCGAGCTCCGCGAGCGCAGGGGTCAAATCGGACGCGGGACGGCTGAGATCGAGTCCCAGCTCTCTCGCCGGCTGGTTGGCGTAGATGACTCTGCCCTGCGGATCGAAGACGATGGCCGCTTCACTGAAAGCATCGAGCAGGGCCTTCGCCAGGGGAGAAAAAACGGACGGGAGCGGAGTTGGGTGGCTGGCAGTCATAGGTATAGGATACGGGCCGACGCAAAATCTAGTTTCAGAACGGAACTCGGGCAAACCACTAGAGGCGGAAGCCTCTTGACAGGCTTTTTGGCAAAATGTAAACGTTTACATTGTCGCTCATTGAGGCTCACGCCGGGCCGAAAGAGGTGTCGCATCAAGCCCTCGCATGGTGACGATTAGAGACGTCGCCCGCGCCGCGGGCGTTTCGATTGCCACGGCGTCCCGGGTCGTCAACGACAGCCCGCTGGTGGCTGGAGCGACGCGCGCACGGGTTCGCGAAGTTGCGGCGCGCCTCTGCTACAGTCCCCATGGCGCGGCTCGCAGCCTCATCACCAGCCGCACCCACACGATCGGCATCCTGCTGCCCGATCTGTATGGCGAATTCTTCTCCGAATTGATCCGGGGCATCGACCAGACCGCGCAGCGCGCCGGCTTTCATTGTCTGCTGGCGAGCGCCCGGCACACCGGTCCCCTCCTCGAGGCCGCGCTTCGCTCGATGCGAGGACGGGTCGACGGGCTGATCCTCATGTCGCCCGAATTTACCGGTGAGTTGTCACGCCGAACGTTGCCGGAGGGCTTTCCGGTCGTGCTGGTCCATTGCCCGCCGTCCGAGCTGCCGTGCGACAGCCTGCTGGTGGCCAACGATCGAGGCGCGCGTGCGATGGTGGGGCACCTCGCCGGTCTGGGGCATCGACGCATCGCGATCATTGGCGGGGCGGCAGGGAACTACGATGCCACGGAACGGCTGCGGGGCTACCGCGAGGCCCTGGAGGAGTGCGGGTTACGCGCCTCTCCCGAGCTGGAAGCCCCGGGTGATTTCGGCGAGGAATCCGGGGCCCGCGCGACGCGCCGGTTCCTGACACTTCCGCTCGTGGAGCGCCCGACTGCGATCTTCGCGGCCAATGACTGCATGGCGATCGGAGCCCTGAGCACGCTGCGGGCGGCCGGTCTCAGGGTCCCCGAAGACATGGCCCTGGGCGGCTTCGACGACATTCCGATGGCGCGCTTCATGACACCGCCGCTCACTTCGGTTCACGTGGATATCAGCGCGCTGGGCGCGCGCGCCGTGACACGCTTGCTCGACCTGCTGCAGGGCCGCGCCGGCTCTGCCCCTTACCGCGAGACCTTTCCTACGACGCTCGTCGTGCGGCAGTCCTGCGGTGCCAACCTGCTCACCACCCCCCGGAGGGTTGCGGTATGAGGATTCAACGATTGCTGTCGTCCCCGTTGTGGCTCGTGCTGGGTTGTCTCGCCGCAAGCATCCTGCCTCCGCGCAGCCGGTTGAACGCGCAAACCAGCACGGGCACGATTCGCGGCCTGATCAAGGCTGCGGACGGAAAGCCCGTCGCCAACGCGGAAATCCTGGCCAAGAACATCGGGACCGGCATCCAGCGGAGTACCACGAGCCGCACTGATGGACTTTTCATCCTGCCCGGTCTGGTCCCCGCGACCTATGACCTCACGGTACGGCGG
>DASYPD010000027.1:0-5544 GCA_036007005.1 Gemmatimonadales bacterium | reverse complement strand
AGGCCGGGATATTCGTACTTGGTGTAGGCCGTCCCGTTGCTCCCGATGCCCGGGCTCGGAAAGTTGGTCATGTGGTTGATCACGGCGTCGACGATGATGTCCACGTCGACCGCCTTGCAGCGAGTCACCATGTCCGCGAACTCCGCTCCGGTTCCCGAGCGACTCCGCGCGATGCTGTAGCTCACCGGCTGGTAGCGCTCGCTCCAGTCGTGGCTCGGGACGATGCTGTGCTCTTGCGGCGGGGAAACCTGCACCGCGGTGAATCCCGCCGGGCCCAGCACCTGCTCGCACTCGCTCGCGATGTCGCGCCACTTCCACTCGAACAGGTGCACGAACACGTCCCCCGCCGCCATATAACCGCTGGGACGATAGGTCTGCGCGAGCGAAGGCCGCTCGGCAGGGGGATTTCCGCCTGGAGGAGTGGGAAGCCCACTACTGCAGCCCGCCGCGAGCGCGGCGAGCAGAACGACAAAGCGGTAAGGCGACAGGATCATTCCCTCTCGCCTTACCGCCTTACCCACTTACCCACTTACCCACCTACCCACTTACCCTCTTCAGTATCCCGGATTCTGCCTGAGATTCGGATTCGCCACCAGCTCGTTCGCCGGGATCGGGAAGAGGTTCAGGTGCGCATCCGTCGCCGTGCCGGCCGCCACACCACCCTTCCAGGCCCACAGGTAGGCGCCGCCCGAAAACTTACCGTAGCGGATCAGGTCGGTTCGGCGGTGACCCTCCCACAGGAGCTCACGGCCCCGCTCGTCGAGGATGAAATCCAGAGTGAGCTGGCCGGCGGTGATATCGCCGCTCGTATTGCCGTAGGCACGCTGCCGCAGCGCATTGACGTAGCTCAGCGCCTGCCCCGCGCTCCCGCCGCCGCCGCGCAGCGACGCCTCGGCGTAGATCAGATAGGCGTCGGCGAGCCGGAACATCGGAAAGTCGGTATCCGGGAACGTCGGGTGTGAGCCATTGGCGCCGGACGAGGTCTTGTTCTTGTACTTCGGCGCGGGAATTCCCTTGCTGAAATCACCGATGCTGGTCACGGCAACCGACTGGCCGGCCGTGAAGAAGAAGGCATTGCGCGAGTCGCCGGCGGAATAGCGGTTGTAGGCTTCCTGCTTGAGTCGCAGCCCCCACCAGCAGCCGTCGATCCCGTAGTCCGAGGCGTTCATCTGGTTTCCGCACGCCGCGTGGATCAGAAACGTCATGCCGCCCCAGGTCTGCGTCTTGAGCCCGTCCTGCGTGACCGGGAAGACGATCTCGGGCGAGGTATTGTTGTCCGCCAGGAAGAGGTGCTGATAGCTGGGATCCAAGCTGTAGGGACCTGCAATGACCGCAGACGCCGCGGCGAGCGCCTCGGGGTAATGCGTCGTGCCGGTGTAGACCCCCGCGTTCAGATAGACGTGCGCCAGCAGCATCTGCGCCGCCAGCTTCGTCGCACGCCCGTAATTGGCGGAGGAGGAGACCGGCAAGTCGCTCTGAATCGCCGTGAGCTCGCTCACGATGAAGTTGTAAATGTCCGCCCGGGTGGCCTGCTGGGGCGGCGTGGAGCCGAGCGCATCCTCTTCGGTCACCAGCGGGATGTCGCCGAACAGATCGATCCCGTGCCAGTAGCTCAAGGCGCGCAGGAACCGCGCCTCGGCACGGTACGTCGTCACCTCCGCCTTGAGCGTCGTGCTGGTCTGGCCCCGCGAGGCCAACTTGGCGTCCGTCGACTGGCGCAGGAACTCATTGGCCATGCCGACCTGGAAGAAGATCCGGTAGTACATCCCGATAACGAAGGGGTTGTCCACTCCCCAGGTCTCCTGATTCATCTCAGGTAGGCCCAAGTCGCCCCAGCCGATGACCGCTTCGTCGGTCGGGAGTTCCTCATGCTCCCAGAGCAGTCGCAGGTAACTGGAGAAGCCCTCGTCGATGCCCGAGATGTCACCCTGCCCCGCCGGCCCCTGCTGTCCGCTGACAGTCAGTCCCACGTATATCTTCGCGACGAAGGCCCGGTAGGAGTTCGGATCGTTGAAGATGTTGGCCTCGGTGACGGTGCTCTTGGGCTCCACCAGGAGGTTGGTGCACCCCCCCGCGCCCAGCAGCAGCGCGGCTCCGGCGAGCGCCTTGCGGATCTTGAGATTCATAACTCGGTCCCCTCTCGAATGAGCGAAGCCTATGGCCGCGTCTAGAACCGGATGCTCAGGCCAGCGGTGAAGGTGCGCGAGCGCGGATAGATGTTGTTGTCGATGCCGATGAGCCCCGCGGTCGGATCGACCCCGCTGTAGCCTGTAATGGTAAACGCATTCTGCACGGTTCCAAACAGCCGCCAGGGCTGGCCGCGATACTTGAACGAATACGCCAGCGTCACGTTGTCCATGCGCAGGAACGAGCCGTCTTCCACGTAGTAGTCCGACAGGTACTGCGGCGTCTTGAAGCCCGTCTTCAGGACCGACGTGTGCAGGTTGTAGGGCGAGCCGCGCGTGACCTCCGAGTAGGTTCCCAGATTGGAGGACACGTTGTTGTACACGTAGTTCCCCAGGTACGACCGCAGTGTGAAGCTCAAATCGAACTTGCCGTAGTTCAAGTACGACGAGTGACCCAGCATCCACTTCGGCGCCGGATCGTGGAACGGGATCCGGTCGTCCTGGTTGATCTTGCCGTCTCCGTTCTGGTCCACGTACATGGCGAGGTCGGCACCCGTGCCCTCGGCGTATACTGGAGTGCCGTCGGCAGTGCGCTTGCTCTGGTAGACGTAGAAAGAGTTGATGGGCACGCCCGGCTGCAGAGTCTGAATAAAGCTCCCGACACCTCCGGCAATGCCACCGATCAGAATCCGTTGTGCCGTGCCGGCGAAGGGGTTGATACTCGTCAGCCGGTTATTGTTGTGCGAGGCGGTGAAATCAGCCGTCCAGCCGAAACCACCCCGGTGTGGCTCGATCAATAAAGCGCTCAGGCTCAGCTCGACTCCCTTGTTCTTCATGCTGCCGATGTTCGTCGTGACGTAGTTCGAAAGGTTGGTTCCGGCGGCCACCGGCACCCTGAAAATCAGGTCCTTGGTGTTCTTGGTGTACCAGTCGATCGCGCCGCTCAGCCGGTTGCGGATAATGCTGAAATCGGCGCCGACGTCGTAGGCATCGGTCGCTTCCCACCGGATACCGGGATCCACCGCGCTCGGCCGGATCGTCGGGACGAACGTGCTCCCGAACTGGGCCTGGGTCTGCGCGTCGCCCAGCTGGAAGGCGGCGAACTGCAGGTAGTTCGCGATTGCCTGGTTGCCCGTCTTGGCCCACGACGCTCGGAGCTTCAGGTCCGTAAACGTCCCCATCCCCCGCATGAACGGCTCCTCGGAGATCCGCCACCCGACCGACACCGCGGGGAAGTTGCCCCAGGGATGGCTGGAGCCGAAGCGGGAGGAGCCGTCGTGCCGCAGGCTCGCCGAGGCGAGATAGCGGTCCTTGAGGTTGTAGTTGGCCCGTCCGAAGAAGGAGATCAGCCGGCTTTCCTGGATATTCTGGGAATTCTGCACCGTCCGCGCGGAGGTGACGCCGTTCCCGCCCAGCAGGTCGGTGGAGAGCCCCGAGGCCAGGTACCAGGGATACTCCGCGTGCGACCAGCCGTAGGAGTATCCCCCCGTCAGATCTATCGAGCCCGGCACGAAGTTCAGCGTCGAGTTGTAGCCCAGGAAGGTCTCCAGCCCCGTGTTGATCTGGCTCTGGTTGGCCCGATAGTCGCTGCCCTGGTTGCCGGTCTTCTGCTCGGCGTGCAGTAGGCTCGGGTAGAAGCTCTGCCGATCGGTCCGGCCGACGTCATAGTTGAGATTGAGGTTCGCCCGTAACCCCTCGAGTATCCGGTAGCGACCCTGCAAGCTCCCGACGCTGCGGTAGGTGATCCCGCGGTCCGTCGCCAGACGGAGAACCTCTAAAGGATTGTCCGCGGACGTCAGGATATTCCCCGGCCAGTTGTAGTAGCCGGTCCGGCTCGTCTCATCGAAGATCGGCTGCGTTGGCCCCATCTGGGCCGCGTTGGAAAGCACTCCGCCCGGCGTGAACTGGTCATTCGCCCGGGAGCCTTTGATATAGGCGTGGACGTCGAGCCGGTCCGAGAACAGTCGCTGCGAGAGATTCAACCCCAGCGACAGCCGCTCGGTCGTCGTGCCGCGGATGATGCCATCCTGATTGAGATACCCCGCCGACAGGCGCCAGTCCATCTTCTCGCCGGCGCCGGATACCGCGAAGTTGTGCTCCTGCCCGAAGGCCGTGCGGTCCACTTGTTTGAACCAGTCGGTGTTCGCACTCTGCAGCTGGCCCACGTTCTGGGGGGCATACTGCTCCACCGCGGCGCGGAACTGCTCGGCGTTCAGCATGCTGGGCAGCCGCGTCACGGTCGACGCCGAGGTGCTGCCGATGTACTCGACCTGCATCCCCGCTCGCCCCGTTTTGGTCGTGATCAGGACCACGCCGTTCGCGGCGTTGGCGCCGTAGATCGCGGCGGCCGAGGCGTCTCGGAGTACCGTGATGTTCTCGATATCGTTCGGATTCACGAAATTGAGGGGGTTGCGGCCCGCCGAGATCCCTCCACCGGCCCCGGTGCCGAGCGGTACGCCATCGATGACGAAGAGTGGTTCGCTGCTGGCGTTGATCGAGGTCGCACCGCGAATCCGCAAAGAAAAGCCGCCGCCGGGCTCGTTGTTGTCCTCCACCTGCACACCCGGGACCTTGCTTCGAATGAGCTCTTGGGGACTGATGATGCGGCCGGTGTTGAAGTCCGCCGCCGCCACTTTTGTCACGGCGCCGGTGATGTTGCCCGCCCGCTGCTCGCCGTAACCCGTCACCACGATCTCCGCCAGGCTCATCGCCCGCGCGGCCAGCGTGAGGTTGACCTCGAGGCTCTGGCCCCGGGCGAGGGCGACGGGCCGTACCGTCCCCACGTACCCGATCATCCTGGCTCGCAGAGTGTCGCTCCCCACCGGGACGGCGACGAGATTGTACTGGCCGTCCGCTCGGGTGACCGTGCTGCGGGTCCCGACCGACACGGTAACCCCCTCGAGCGGCCGCTGGGTGGCTGCCTCGGTGACGCGGCCGTGGATCGTTCCAGTGGGGCCCTGCGCCACCAACGGCACGCTGCACAGCGCTGCGAGGAGGACGCCCAAGCTGTAGCGTAGCCGTCTCCGTCTCATTGTGGTGCTTCCTTTCGGGTGCGGGCTGCAAGAAAAGCCCCGGCCGATGGAGAGCCGGGGCCTGAGAAAATCGAGCGCGTCTGCAGCAGTTGCTCGAGCAGGCGCAAGTATCCTCCGCGCGAAATCAGGGAATCTGCCTGTACGCTACGCGATCGTGTCACAATCGGTTTACTGCGCCAAACTGTTTCGTGGGATATCGCCCGTGGGCGGACTGTAGAGTATCCCGCGCAGGACCCCGGCGCCAGTGGGTCGGCATGAGGCGAGGTCACTTGGGACCACCCTTTTTCTGGCCGATTTTCGACCCATGGCACGCTCCCTCGAGCTGCTCCCCGCCTGGCAGGCTCCGCCTGAGCCATAGCCTACTTGAGCCCAGTGAACCCAGAGTG
>DASYPD010000026.1:0-5919 GCA_036007005.1 Gemmatimonadales bacterium | reverse complement strand
CTGAGCCGCGGCCCGCTTGCTCTCTGGACCCTTCACCACCAGGACGAAAGGAGGATCGCGTTCATGCGGAAGCGGACAGCCGGCTTCACCTTGATCGAGCTCCTCATCGTCGTGGTGATCATCGGGCTGCTCGCTGCCATCGCGCTCCCGAAGATGTCGTATACGAAGGAGAAGGCGTATGTCTCCACGATGAAGAGTGATCTCCGGAATCTCGCCACGGTGCAGGAATCGTACTGGAACGACAACGCCTCCTACTATGCCGGGTCGATTCCAGGAGCCGGGTTCACCTACAACTCTTCGCCCACCGTGACCGTGACCATCACGGAAGCCTCCGCTGCGGGATGGGCGGCGCAGGCTTCCCACGTGAGCACCACGGTGCAGTGCGCGCTCTTCTCCGGCACCGCTTCCCCGCCGGCTCCCGCGACCATCGAAGGGCGGATTGCCTGTCAGTAGCGGAACCTTCGCTACTCGCTGCCTATGCGCCTCCTCCTCCTCAGTCCCGACGATTCGCTCCAGCCACGCCTGGCGCCAGCGCTTGCCGAGGCTGGCTATGAGGCGGTCTGCCGCCACGAGCTCGACGCGGCGCTGGTCGAGGCCCAGGCGAGCGCGGTTTCCGCGCTGCTGCTGGATCTCGCGGCGGGCGAAGCCGCCGTGCTCGGCTTTGTGCGGCGCTACCGGAGCGGCGGGGGCGCGGGGATCTTGCTGGTGACCGGTGAGCCCGGCGCGCCGCTCGCGGCGGCCGCGTTGCGCGAAGGGGCGGATGGCTTCGTCCGCAAGCCGCCGATGCCCGATGAGCTGCTCTGGACCCTGCATCAAGCCGAGGAGCGAGAACGTCTGCGCCAGGAAGTGGCCAGGCTTCGCGCCACCCTCGGCGCCAGGGGACTCGAGCCGCTCGTGGTGGCGGAAGATCCCAAGATGCGCGGGTTGCTCGAGCTGGCTGCACGTGCGGCAGCGGCCGACGGCGCGGTGCTCATCACCGGCGAGCGTGGCACGGGTAAGGCCCTGCTTGCCCAGGCGATGCACCGCTTCAGTCGCCGGGGTGACGGTGCCTTTGTCGCGGTGGACTGCGACGCGGCTCCAGATCTCTTCAGCGCTTCCAACGGCTCCAGCGCCAATGGTGATGCGAGCGGCGAACCTCTCCAGGTCGACCCCGCCTCACTGTGGCGCTCGGCTAACCGCGGCACGCTGCTCCTCGAGGAAGTCGTCGCCCTCTCCCCCGAGAGCCAGAACCAGCTCCTGACGCGGCTGGGCCCCGCAAACGGCAATGGCCAGACCAGGAGTGCGGCCGAGTCCGACGTACGGGTGATGGCGACGTCGTGCTCCCCGGTGGATCGCGCAGTGGGGGAAGGCCGGTTCCGGCCAGAGTTGTTGCAGCGCCTGAAGAGCGTAGTGATCAGCTTACCGCCGCTGCGGGAACGTCCGGAGGATATTCCGGCGTTGGTAACCCACTTCGCCCAACAGGTGGCTTCGCGCACGGGACGGCCCATCAGCATCACCCCCCAGGCGCTGGCCGCACTCTCCGGCTATCTCTGGCCCGGCAATGTCCGCGAGCTGCGCCAAGTCGTGGAGCGGGCGGCGACGTTGAGTCCTTCGGGCAAGCTCGATCGTGCCGATTTCCCCACCCTGATAGCCGAGTACGGGGGCAGCTTCGGCGGGGGTGCGGGAGGCTTTGCCCTGAAACCGCAGGTCGAGTCGGTCGAGCGCGAGGCGATCGTTCGTGCGCTGGCGTCCGCGCATGGCACGCGTCGGGAAGCGGCGCGGCTGCTGCAGGTCAGTCTTCGGACCTTGTTCTACAAGTTGAGGAGATACGGACTGGCTTAGCGAGCAGGGCACTGGGGGGGCCTCTGCACAGATTCGGTGTTGCCTGCGGAAATCCGGTTCTATCCTTCGGGAAATAGCTCGTACCCTTGGCCCATGCGGAATCTCCGACTGGGTTTCACCCTTCTCGAAGTCCTCCTAGCACTCCTGCTCATTACCATGGGCTTGCTCGGCCTGGCGGGTACGCTCGGTCCGATTGCCAAACTGAGTGGCGAGGGCCGCGCGAAGGGACGCATCGCCCTGGTGCTCGAGTCGCGTCTCGACCTATTGCGGGCCGAGCTCTTGCGCACCGCGCCGGCGTGCAACCCACCGACTGCGGGATCGCTGCAGCATCCCGATGGCATCGTTGAATCGTGGAGCGCCGCGGCCCCCGCTGGACTCATCGAGCTCCGCATCACGGCAGGGATCGCCGGCAGCCAAGACACGCTCGTCACCCGACTGCCGTGTCCCTGAGCCGCAAGGGGAGCAGCCTGATCGAGCTGCTGGTGGCGCTCGCCCTCGTCGGGGTAATCGCGGCGGTAGTCGCAAGACTGCTGCTGTCCGCGACGATGCAGCTGCGCGACCGCAGCGAGCGCATAACGGGAGAGCAGGCGCTTCGCGTGGCCGCGAATGAGTTTCGGGCGGTCGTGGAGGGCCTGGGTCAGGATGCTGCGACGGGGGCCGACCTGGGAGTAATGGGCCCGGCGTCCCTCAGCGCCCGGGTAACGCGAGCGGCCGGTGTCGTCTGCGCGGCGAGTCCCGGGTTGCTGGTGGTACACGCCGGGCCGGACTGGTGGACCGCGCTGCGCGATCCGGTCGCTGGGCGTGACAGCGTTCTCGCGGCACACCCCGCGGATACGGGCTGGCGCGCCTTCGCGATTGCGGCGCCCCCGGGCTCGGCGAGTTGTCCCGACGGCGGTCCCGGGATCTCCCTGCCGGTCGCGGGGGATTCGCTGGGCCAGGCCGGGATCGGAGCGGGCAGTCCGTTGCGGCTCGTCGAGCAGGTGGAGCTCCGACTCTACGTCTCGGCGCCGGATCAGTGGCTTGGCATGCGGCTGCTGGCCACGGCGCAGGCCATCCAGCCATTCGCCGGCCCGCTGGCGGCAAGCGGGTTAGGCATCACCTATCGGCGCCGCGACGCTTCTCCCGCTCTCCTGCCGGCCGAGGTCGCTGCCGCCGCCGTACGAGTCGCTGCGCTCACCGAGCGGGCAGGGGGAGTCGGCTTGGTGCGGGGCCTGGCCCCCCGGTCCGACAGCGTGACGGTGTTCATCGCGCTGCTGAATCCCCCCTGAGCCTGCAATGGCAAGAATGGCCAACGCTCAGCGGTCAGGCGTCGCGCTGTTGCTCGCGATCGCGGTGCTCGCCGCGCTCGGGATCATCTCGCTCACCGCCCTCACGCTGGCGCGCGGGGAGCGGGTTGCCGGGCTGAGTGCAGTCGCGCGGGTGCAGGCCCGGGGTGCGGCGGAAACGGCGCTCGCACACGGTATGCTGGGCTGGCCCACCGCGCTCACCCCCCTCGCCGCGGGCGACAGCGTCCTGCTCTCCACTGTGAGTCTGCCCGGAGCTGCGCTTGGGTCTGCCGAGCTCCGCGCATTGGGCGGGCCAATCTATGCCATCGCCGCCTCGGGACGCCGGGTTTCCGGCGCCGGTGATCCGCTCGGCGCGGTGAGGCTGGAGCTCCTGGTGTTGCTCCAGACTGCAGACTCCAGCGGCGTGATCCGTCCGCGTGCCTACCCACGCGGCTGGCGGTCGCTGCCGTAAGTCAGTCCACGGTTTTGGCTTCCGTCTGACGCAGAGCGAGAGGATCGTTGCGAAACGGCCCCCCGACCCCGTCCGGTACCGTCGGGAAGCCACTCGGGTCACCCACCCTAAGATCTTCCGCAGCAATGGATTGGGATTCCCGGAATGGCGCATGGCATAGCCGTTGCCCGCTCGGACTGCGCGGTTGTGCAAGAGCAGGCAGGGTTGTCAAGCTGACCGGCGGACAGGCAGACCGGCGGACGAGAGCTAAGTACCGTAGTCAGAAAAGGTTGCTAGGTTTCACCTAAAGCACTATAGTAGTTTGGCCAAAAGTTGCGCGGTTGACGGCTTAGCCGACACTCCTCCCCGAAAACCGGACCGGAAATGCGCTTTTTCAGCCGGACGCGGGCCTCGGTCGGTCTCGACATTGGCAGCGGGCTCATCAAGGTGGCCGTCATCTCCCATCAGTCGGGACAGCCGGTACTCACCAAGGTTGCGTTCGCCCCGCTGGTGGATGATGCGATCGTGGAAGGCGAAGTCATGGACCCGGGCATCGTGGCGGACGCGGTGCGTGGGCTTTTTACGCTGGCCGGACTCAAACCGAAGCAGGTCGTGACCGCGGTGGGCGGCCGCGACGTGATCATCAAGAAGATCCCCATGGACCGGATGCGGGAGAGTGAAGCCCGCGAGGTAATCCGCTGGGAAGCGGAGCAGCACGTACCCTTCGACATGGACAACGTGGAGCTGGACTTCCAGATCCTCGATCCCGAGGGCGACGGCCTGCAGATGACGGTTCTCCTGGTGGCCGCCAAGCGAGAGCTGATCGATCACAAGATCGCTCTGCTCTCCGAAGTCGGCGTGGATGCGAGCGTCATCGATGTCGATTCCTTTGCGCTCCACAACGCGTTCGAGCTCAGCTATCCCGAGGGGATGAAGGGCGTAGTTGGCCTGGTGAATATCGGGCACGAAATGACCAACGTGAACATTCTGGATGACGGAATCCCTGTCCTCACGCGCGACCTGCCGATTGGTACCCGGCGTTTCCGCGAGGACCTCCAGCGCGAGCGCGGACTCTCGGCGGCGGACGCCGACAAGCTGCTCCAGGGCTTCGAGCCGAGCGATGTGCTGACGCCTTTCCTGCAGACTCGAGGCGAGGAGCTGGCGGTGGGCGTGGAGCGGGCAGCGGCCTTTCTGCAGACGGCGGCGCGCTCCTCGAATGGACTCTCCCGGCTCTACACCACGGGCGGCGGGGCGCGGATTCCGGGGCTCACCAAGATGCTCTCCGAGCGGCTCCGTCTGCCGGTCGAGCTCGCGAACCCGATCAAGCGGTTGCAGGTGGAGGAGGGCGTCTTCGATGGGATGAACATCGACGAGGTCGCGCCGCTGCTCATGCTGCCGGTCGGCCTCGCGCTCCGTTCCGCGGCCTGAGGCCGATGCAAAGGCGCCGATGATCACGATCAATCTGAAGCCGGGCATCAAGCGTGCGAAGGCGGGCACTTCGTTCGCGGGCGGCCTCTCCGCACTCAAGGAGCTCCCCGCCCGAATCAAGGACCCCTGGCCCATGGCCGCCATCGTGGTATGGGTCCTCCTGCTCGGCTTTCTCGGCTGGGTGGGGATCGGCTCCGCTACCACGCTGCACCGGATCGATACCCAGATGACCAAGGTGCGGGCGGAGAATGAGAACCTGCGCCACCTGATCGCGGACCGCCGCAGGGCCCAGACGGCGCGGGACTCGGTCGTCAGCCAGATTGCCACAATTCGCGCGGTAGACGGCGATCGCTACGTCTGGCCGCACCTCCTCGATGAGATCACGCGGGCCCTGCCGGCCTATACCTGGCTGACGGACCTGAGCACGATCACCCAGACGGTGATCGACAGCACGTCGACGGCACCACTGCCGATCGGCGTGCAGCTCAACGGCCGCACGATGGACATCCAGGGCTTCACCCATTTCATGCGGCAGCTGGAAGAGTCGCCCTGGCTCTCCGGCGTGACCCTGATTTCGACGGGCACCGAGATCGACCACGGGCGCGCCGTCACCGTGTTCACCGTCAAAGCCACCTACGTCCGGCAGCCGCCTCCCAAGCCGGCGCAAATCCCGGGAGGGAACTGAGCCATGGGGCTGCTCGACTCGCCGCGGAACAAATCGCTGCTCGCGATCGCGTTCGCCCTGCTGATCGGGTACATGGTGTACACCGGCGAGGGGCTGAGCCTGCTCGGGTTCCACGGACTCAAAGTGGGGCGCGCGCGGGCGCACGCGATGCAGGATTCGATGCTGGTGATGAAAGCGGAAGCCGACAGCGTGCGCCGCGAGCTCGCCAAGGGCACGGTGACCGAGCTCAAGCAGAAGACCGAGGCCTATCGAGAGATCCTGGATACGCT
>DASYPD010000025.1:0-6759 GCA_036007005.1 Gemmatimonadales bacterium | reverse complement strand
CGGTGCTCTCGCCCGCGGTGTGGAAGTCGCTGCACATGCTGGTGTATGTCGCGTATGCGCTGCTGGTCGGACATGTGGCGCTCGGCGCGCTGCAGGCCGAAACGGGCTGGCTCGGCCCGGTAACCCTGGCCGGCGGGGCCTTCCTGGTCATCGCCCTGCATCTGGCCGCGGCTCTCGAGCAGCGTCCCCTCGACCGGGCCCGTTGCGAGGACGAGTGGATTCGAGCGTGCCGGGCGGAAGACGTCCCGGAAGGCCGGGCTAAGATCGCGCTGGCGGGCGACGGCGGCGCTTCCGGCCGCACGGAGCGGGTGGCGATCTTTCGACAGCAGAACCGCCTGAGCGCGGTCTCCAACCTCTGCAAGCACCAGAACGGCCCGCTCGGCGAGGGCCGGATCGTCGACGGGTGTATTACCTGTCCCTGGCACGGCTACCAGTACCGGCCGGAGTCCGGCAGCTCGCCGCCGCCGTTCCACGACCAGGTGGCGACCTACAATCTGCGGGTGGAGAACGGCTGGGTCTGGGTGCAGCGGTCCCCTAACCCGCTGGGAACCGTGGTCGCGCCCGTTGCCGTCGCGGAGTCCCGGACGGCCGGAGGGGAGAGTTCGGGGCACGAGCGACCGTTCTACCTCGGATACGACGCGAAGGCCCCGGCGGCATTGGCCCGGCACACGAGAGGGGCGGTCGGAGCCATTGGCGGGTTAGCCGCCGCGACCATCGTCGCGCTGGCGGTCGCCCAGGAACCCTTCGCCGCCTCTCGCTTCGAGTACGGGCACCCGCGCACTCTGAGCGGCCGCCTGGTGGCCCGTCCTTATCCCCGGCTCGAGGCAGCTTCCGCCGCCGGGATGACGCAGTACCTTCTGGCGGCAGCGGGC
This sequence comes from Gemmatimonadales bacterium, assembly GCA_036007005.1. Lineage (GTDB taxonomy): Bacteria > Gemmatimonadota > Gemmatimonadetes > Gemmatimonadales > GWC2-71-9 > JABFSM01. The sequence goes on along the minus strand of DASYPD010000025.1, from coordinate 5,887 downwards.
AAACATGGCGCCGCTTCCCTCGCCGCGCCCTTCGATGGACGTCAGGTGAGCGTCTCGGGCACCGTGGCCCAGCGCGGGAACGCCATGCTCTTCGAGGTGGATTCGATTCTCTCCAGCGACGTAGCGACGCTCCCCGCGCTTCCCCAGCGGGCGCTCGGCACCTTTACGCTGCGGGGCGAAATCGTCGATTCGAAATGCTGGACCGGGGTCATGAATCCGGGAGAAGGCAAGACGCATCTTGCTTGCGCGGTGCGCTGCGTGAGCGGCGGGCTCACCCCGCTGCTCGTGCTGCGCGATTCGACCGGACGGGAGAGCCAGCTGATTCTGAGCGATGTTTCCGGAGCGCCGCTGTCGCGCGCCCTGTTGCCGGTGATAGGCCGCCCCGTCTCGGTGCGCGGCGCTGTGGTGCGGGAGGGCACCCTGCTCTTTCTGCGGGCCAGCCCGGAGACAATTCGGGTGCTCAACCGATGACCCTGCCCGCCTGCGTTTCGAGCTTTCCTTCCGCGCCCTGGGCGATTCCGGCCTCCAGCCCCTCCGCGGGCCGCTATTGGGTGCGCTTCGCGCGCACCGAAGACGAGCTGGATCGCGTTCTGCGCTTGCGCTACGAGGTCTTCAACCTGGAGCTGCAGGAGGGACTAGACGACGCCCGCGCCACGGGAAGAGACGAAGACGAATTCGACCTGCGCTTCCATCATCTGCTGATCGAGGAGCGGGAGAGCGGCAGCGTCGTCGGCACCTACCGGATGCAGACGGGCGAGATGGCCGCGGAGAGCGGATACTACGCCGCAGGGCTCTTCGAAGTCGACGCGCTGCCCGAGGCGGTGCGCGGACAGGCGGTGGAGATCGGGCGCGCCTGCGTGGCCCGGCCGCACCGCAACGGTCGGGTGCTCGAGCTGCTGTGGCGGGGGTTGGCGGGTTACCTCGCCTGGAATCGAAAGACGGTGCTCTTCGGCTGCTGCTCGCTCACCTCACAGGATCCCGCGCTGGGCCAGTGCGTGCAACAACGGCTCGAAGAGCTCGGCGCGGTTCACCCAACGCTGCGGGTTAGGCCAAGGCCCGAGGCGGCCTGCACCACCGCTCACCAGCCACCGGTCACCGCTCACCCGGGTCCCCTGATCCCCACCCTCTTCCAGGCCTACCTCGCGCTCGGCGCCAAGATTCTGGGACCGCCCGCCCTCGACCGGACGTTCAAGACCATCGACTGGCTGGTGCTGCTGGATACCCGGGAGCTCGATCGGCTCACCCACCAGGCGTATTTCCGTTAATTCCGGCCTTCCCGCGCGGCCTGCTGCTCTTGGGAGCGCGCGCGGCGGACGCTGGCGTGCCGGCTGGCGGCTGGCGGGCATGCTGAGCTGGACCGGAGGCTGGTTGCTGCTCTGGGGAACCGGCGCCGTGCTCCTGCTGCCGCTGCCGCGCTTGCGGTTGCGCTGGCGCCACGGCTCGGTCCGCTGCTGGGCGCGCGGATTGGTGCGCCTGCTGGGGATGCGGAGGCAGGTCCTCGGTCGCCCGCCTCGCGCACCCTTCCTGCTGGTGAGCAATCATCTCAGCTATCTCGATATTCTGTTACTCTCCACTTGCGTCGACGGGGTCTTTGTCGCCAAGCGCGACATGCGCTCCTGGCCGGTGCTCGGATCCCTGGCGCAACTGGTGGGGACAATCTGGGTCCGCCGCGAGGTGCGGCGCGACGCGGTTCGCGTGCTCGATCGGATCGGCGCGGCCATCGCGCGAGGAGACGGGGTCATCCTCTTCCCCGAAGGCACGACCTCTTCCGGTGCCGGCCTGCTGCCCCTGAAGCCGGCGCTGCTCGAATGGGCCGCGCGGGAACGCTATCCGGTCCACTACGCGGCCATCAGCTACCGCACCGCGCCGGGCGAGCCTCCCGCCAGCTTGGCGCTTTGCTGGTGGGGCACCATGGCGTTTGGGAGCCACGTGAGGAACCTGCTGCGGATGCGTTACTTCGACGCGCGGATTGATTTCGCCACCGAGCCAGTCATGGCTCCTACCCGGACGGAGCTGGCGGAGCGGCTGCGGCGAGCCATTGCGGCACGCCTGGGCCCGGTCGAGACGCCGGATCGCCACGGCCCCTTCGGGGCCTCGCGATGACGCCCCAGGAGTTGCTACCGCTCGAGGGCAACCGCGCCATGCTGCGACAGGGCGTGGCTCTGCTCGAACAGCTGAGCGACGCGCAATATGCGGGGCAGCCGGCCGGCCGGCCCTCGGTCGGAGCGCAAATTCGCCACGTCCTGGAGCACTACCTGGCTTTCCTGCGGGGATTCTCCACGGGATACGTGGACTACGACGCCCGGGCGCGCGAAGAACGGCTGGAGCGGTCGCGCGAGGCTGCCCTGTCGGTCACCCGGGAGTGCCTGGCCGGGCTCGCTGCGTTGGCCGGAGAGCCGGACCGGCCGCTCCAAGTCCAACTGGAAACCGAAAGCGGCGGGCCGCCCGACTGGCGCAGCTCGTCGGCAGGCCGCGAGCTGCAGTTCCTCTGCGGCCATACGGTGCACCACTGGGCCTTGATCCGATTGCTGCTGGCCGAACAGGGCTGTGAGCTCACCGCCGAGCTCGGCGTGGCGCCTTCCACCTTGACCCACCGCAACCGCGGTAAGCGGTGAGCGGTGAGCGGTAAGCGGTGAGCGGTTAGCGTGTGCACGCTGAGCTGGGTGCCGCTGCCCGGCGGCTACGCACTCGCGATGAACCGGGATGAGCAGCTCACCCGCTCCGCGGGAACTCCGCCCGCACTCCGGGAAGTGAACCGGATCCCCGTCATCTGTCCGACCGATGCCGCTGCCGGTGGCAGCTGGATCGCCGCCAACGCGCTGGGGCATTCGCTCGCTCTGCTCAATCGGTTCGAAGACACGCCGCACGATCCTGCCGGCGCGTTCGTGAGCCGAGGCCTCCTGCTGCTGGAGCTCGCCGGCGCACCCGGTCCTGACTCGATCGGGGCTGCGCTCGCCGGACGCGCGTTGCGACCCTACCGTCCCTTCACGCTGGCGAGCCTCGTCCCGGGCAGTCGGCCGCGGCTCTACGAGTGGAGCGGACAGGAACTCACCAGCAGCGAAGTGGGGGAGCCCGGGCTGCTGCGGGCCAGCTCGGGAACCGCTCAAGCTGCCGCGGCTCGCGAGCGCGCCGCAGTCTTTGCTCAGGCTGCGGCACAACATGGTGGGTTCACAGCGGAGCTGCTCGGCGAGCTCCATCGCAGTCACCTGCCGGTTCGCGGAGCGGTCTCCATCTGCGTGCACCGCGACGACGCGAAGACCGTCAGCTTTTCGCTGATTACGGTAGCGCTCGACGCGGTGAGCTTCCGGCAGCTCGAGGGGTCGCCGTGCCGGAGCGAGCGGGTGAGCGAGCTCTGCCTGCCCCGGTATCGGGAGCCGCGCGGATGACGCGCCGCGTCCGGCCCCGCGGCATCGTCATCGCATACCTCTTCCTGGTGCTAGCGAGCCAGCTCACGCGTGCCCTCCGGCGGCAGCCTGAGGCTCCCCGTGACGAACGCGTCTTAGTCGTCAGCGCGGTCGAGCACGATCGCGTCACCGGTCACGCGATTCATCTCGCGGTATTCGACTCAACGCCGGCGGGAGCATCCCCTGCCCCGCCGGTCGTGGTGCTCCTGCACGGCAGCCCGGGCGACCATCACGAAGTGCTCCGCCTGGCCAGGCTGCTCGCCGCCAAATTCCGGGTGCTGGCCCCCGACCTGCCGGGCTTCGGGGCGTCGAGCCACTCAGTGCCGGATTACTCCTTCCGCGCGCATGGGCATTATGTGGCCCAGTTGCTCGATTCGCTCCGCATTCCGCGCGCGCACCTGATCGGCTTCAGCATGGGCGGGGGCGTGGCCTTGAGCCTTGCCGCCATCGCGCCGGAGCGGGTCGCGTCGCTCACGATGCTTTCGGCGATCGGGGTGCAGGAGTACGAGCTTATGGGCGACTACTACCTCAATCATCTGGCGCACGGGCTGCAGCTCGCGGGCCTGTGGGTCATCCAGAACGGCGTGCCGCACTTCGGCCTGTTCGACGGCATGCTCAGCATTCCCTACGCGAGAAACTTCTACGATTCCGACCAGCGCCCTTTGCGGGGTATCCTGAGTCGTTATGCCGGCCCGATGTTGATCGTGCAGGGCAAAGAGGACCCGCTGGTGCCGGCCGCCATCGCCGCCGAGCATGCCCGTCTGGTGCCGCAGAGCGAGGTCCTGATGCTCGAGGGCAATCACTTCATGACGTTCGCGCGGCCCGGGCTGCTCGCCCCGCCCATTATGCGCTTTATCGAACGCGCCGAGGCGGGCGTCGCGACGGTGCGCGCGACAGCGAGCTCGGAGCGGCTGCGCGCGGCGGCCGAGCCATTCGATCCCCATCGGGTACCGCCGGCGAGCGGGGTCGGACTCGCCGTGCTGCTGCTGCTCATCGCGGCGGCGACGCTCGTCTCGGAGGATTTCACCTGCCTCGCGACCGGATTGCTGGTGAGCCGCGGCGCGCTGGGCTTCCTCCCGGGAACACTGGCGTGCCTGACGGGAATCGTGCTGGGCGATCTGGGACTCTACGGAATCGGCAGACTGCTGGGCCGCGACCGGCTGGGAAACCGCTTCGCTGCCGCGTCTGCCTGGCTCAACCGGCGCGGGCCGATCGTGGTGCTCACCACTCGCTTCGTGCCCGGCAGCCGGCTGCCGACCTACCTCGCGGCGGGCATGCTGCACACCAGGCTATTGCCCTTTGCGGGTTACTTTGTGCTGGCCGCCGCCCTCTGGACCCCGCTGCTCGTCGGGCTCGCGCTGCTCTCCGGCGAGGCTGCGCCGATGCTGTTCGCCAACTGGCGCCGCTGGTCGTTCCCGCTGGTGACCGTTGCGGGGCTCCTGCTGCTGCTGCTGCTCAAGCTCGTGGTTCCGCTCCTTTCCTGGCGCGGGCGCCGGCTGCTGCGCTCCCGCTGGCGCCGGGTGGTCCGCTGGGAGTTCTGGCCGCGCTGGGCCTTCTATCCCCCGATCGTGCTGCACGTGCTCCGGCTCGGCTTCCGATACCGGAGCCTGACCCTCTTCAGCGCGGCGAATCCGGCGATTCCCGGCGGCGGCTTCGTGGGGGAATCGAAGTGGGGCATCCTGGAAGGCTTGCGGAGCGGTCTCGAGCGGAACGGTGAGGGCGCGGGCGTTCTCCCAGCCACGGCGCTCATTCGGGGCGGTAGCCCGGCGCCGGAGCGGGTTAGGTTCGCCGAGTCCTTCCGCGACTCCCACCGCTTGGGCTGGCCCCTGGTGCTCAAGCCCGATATCGGCGAGCGGGGCGATGGCGTCGCGATCGTGCGCTCTCTCGCGGAGCTGCGCGGCTACTTCGAGCGAGCGGGAGGTGACGTGCTCGCCCAGGAGTACGTTCCCGGGCTTGAGTTCGGCGTGTTCTATTACCGGCTGCCGGATGAGCCGCGCGGACGGATTTTCTCGCTCACCGAGAAGCGCCTGCTCAGCGTGACCGGCGACGGCCACTCGACCCTGGAACAGCTGATTCTGGAGGACCCCCGCGCCCTGGGCAGGGCTCGTTTCTTTCTCGAGCGGCACGCGCCACGCCTCTGGGAGGTTCCCCCGGCTGGTGCCGTGATTCCGGTGGGCGAGCTGGGAACCCATTGCCGTGGCGCGGCGTTCTATGACGGCGAGTCCCTCAAGACCCCCGCCCTCGAGGCGCGGGTCGACGCGATCAGCAAGGCGTTCGACGGCTTCTGGTTCGGGCGCTACGACGTGCGGGCGGATTCCGCCGACGCTTTTCGGGCTGGCCGCTTCCGGATCATCGAGCTCAACGGCGCCACCTCGGAAGCCACCAGCATCTACGATCCCAAGCATACGCTGCGCGAAGCGTATGCAACCCTCCGCGAGCAGTGGCGCCTCGGATTCGAGATCGGGGCGCTGAACCGCGCGGCG
>DASYPD010000024.1:0-5166 GCA_036007005.1 Gemmatimonadales bacterium | reverse complement strand
GTACGAGGGTGTAGCCGAGCTGGATCCGTGCCCGGGTCAAGTAGCAGCCGAGTCCGAAACCGAGGAAACAGGCGATCAGCACCAGGGATTTGAAGAAGGCAAAGACCCGGATTTCGGAGGAGACCCAGCGAATCAGCAGCAGCTCCAGGTAAAGACTCACCAGACTGATCAGCGCCAGCCGCAACAGCCGGAACCCGCCCAACGCCTCGAGATCGATGCGTCCGAACCAGTTGAAGAGCGTCTGTTGGGCCGCCAGACGGGGCCAGGCCACCAGCCCGAGAGTCCAGTACGCCGCGTACACGACCAGCGCGATGAGTCCCAGTGCCGGGAGATAGTGGAGTGCGGTGGCGATCGCATCGGCGCGCATGGGGTCAGGCCCGGGCTATCCCGGGGGGACGTTTGGGCACTCCGCGCATGCCTTCCCAGATGATTCGCAGCAGGAAACGGGTACCGTGCCGCACCACGCGCGATTTGACCTGTCCTCCCGCGCGAGCTCGCTCGTGACTGCTCACCTCGAGAATGCGATATCCCTTGCGGAGCGCGTTCGCGACGATCTCGATCTCGATCTCGAAATTGGCGGAGGTGTACTGGAAGGCGGTAAAGACATCCCGCCGGAAGACCTTGTAGCCGTTCAGCGCATCTGAGAGGTAGCGACCGGTGGCGAGCCCGAGCGAGCCACTCAGGAAGACATTGCCGAGCGCGCGGACGTGATGATACTCCTCGCTGCCGCCGACCACCCGGGAGCCGATCACCAGGCCGACATTGTCTTGCCCGATGGCCTGGAGGAATAGAGGTAATTCCTCCGCCCGGTGCGAGTAGTCGGCGTCCATCATCGCGAGGATCTCCCCGCTCGCGGCCTCGAAGCCGGCGCGCAGCGCCATGCCTTTGCCGGACCGGCGGGTATTGGAGACGACCCGGGCTCCATGCTCCGTGGCCAGCGCGGCAGTGCGATCAGTCGAGCGGTCGTCGACGACGATGGTCTCCACCTCGTAGCCTTCGAGCGTGGGGATCACCGCGTTCAGGTCGCGCAAGACCATCGGCAGGGTTGTTTCCTCGTTCCGCGCGGGGATCACGATGCTGAGTGTCGGCATGCGGACCGTCAGGCCGCCGGCCTGCGACCGACGAGGGTTTTGAAGGCAAAGAGGCTGCGCCAACCGGGATCCACCGTGAGGGGCTCGAAGCCGGTCCGGCGCAGGACGTGACGGCCTTCTTCCGCCGAGCGCAGCTGGGAGATTTCGTCCGGATGAAAGCGGAACTCGCGGGATTCCCGTCTCAAATGCACCACGGCTTCCACCGCACGGAGCGCTTTCTGGGGCAGCGAATCTGTTGCCGGCCAGAGCAGGAGAAGTGGCGCGCCAGGCCGCAACACGCGCCGGAATTCGAGCAGCATCTCGTCGATCAAATCGTGGGTGAAATGCTCCATGACTCCCACGTTCCAGATGCCGTCGATCGAGCCGGTGGAAAAGGGCAAGCGGAAAATGTCGGCTGCCAGGCGCACGTCCATGACCGGATGGCAGCGCGCGACGACCGGCAGCACGAGGTCCACGGCGACCAGCAGCCTGCGGCCGCCGCGCTTGGAGATCCGCATCGACGTCTCCGCCGTTCCCGAGCCCGCTTCCACGAGCACCCCCTCGGCAGGGAAATAGCGCTCGATGAACCAGGCCACCGTGCGCGCGAAGACTGCCCGCCGGTACAGACTGAAGAAGCGCTGGGGGATGCTTTGTTGCTTGGCACCGCTCCAGTGCTCGGTCCAGTCTGCGAATTCCGGCTTGCGGGCGGCAGCGGGGAGCCGGAAATCCAGTACGCCCTCGGTTTCGGCGAAGCGGCTACCGCAGGCCGGGCACTCGACGCCGGCGGCAATGGCGACGAGGCCAGCGCCGCAGCCGGGACACGCGAGCCGATCGAGCAGCACGGAGGGAGGAGCGGAAAGCATCGCCTCGCGGTTCACGCGAGCACGGAGGCCAGCAGGGCCTGATTGCGGGTGAGCCAGTCGGCCAGCAGCCCAACGCCTGCTTCGGGTCCCACGCGCGGCTCCCAGCCCAGTTCGGCTTTGGCCTTCTGAATATCGCTCACGAAGATGCGCTGGTCGCCCGGCCGCCAGGCTCCGAAGCTATGGGGAAGCTCCTTGGCGTGCTCGCGCCCCAGCAAGTCGATCAGCTCGAGCAGAGAGAGCGTGAAGGCTGGGCCGCCGCCGATATTGTAGGCCCTGCCACTCACCTGGTCGATCCGGCTGATGGCCGCTTCGTAGGCCCCGACCAGGTCGTCGATGAAGAGAATGTCTCTCACCTGTTTGCCATCGCCGTAAATCACGACGGGCTGGCCCTGCAGGGCTCGGATCGTGAACCACGCCACCCAGCCTTGATCCTCGAGACCGAACTGGTGCGGTCCATAGATACAGGATTGGCGGAAGACCACCGTGCGGAGCCCGAAGATGCGGGCGTAATCGATCACGTACTGATCGCCGCTCCCCTTCGAGCAGCCATAGGGCGAGTAAAAGTCGAGCGGTACGGATTCGGGAACTCCGTGCGGCAGCGCTGTGTAGGCGTAGCGGGAGCCAAGCTCCGTCACCGGGATGGCCGCGAGCTTGCCGTACACCTTGTTGGTGGAGCTGTAGAGCACGATGGGGCGGCTAGTGGAGCGGCGCACCGCCTCGAGCACGTTGAAGGTACCCAGGGCATTGATCGCGAAATCGGTGGCCGGGTCGGTGACCGAGGTGGTGACCGCGACCTGGGCCGCGAAGTGGAATAACACGCGGGCCCGCTCGACCTCTTCCTGAAAGCGCGCGTCCGGCGAGCGCACATCGCCGCGCAGCACGATCAGCTCCTTGCCGCCCTCCGCGCGGAGCCACGCGAGATTCTGCTCGGTGCCCGCCCGGCTGAAATTGTCGAAGATCACCACGCGCTGGCCCGCTGCCAGGTAATGGGCGGCGACGTTGACCCCGATGAAGCCGGCTCCGCCAGTGATCAGGATGCTGTCGGGCATGGCCATTCAGGGCTTTGGTTCGAGCACACTGATTTCCCGAAACCCGATCGGCACGTTTCCGCCGCCGCGCACGGCAGGAATGGTGCGGACCACGCGATAGTAAGTGTGCAAGCTGTCACGGATTCCACTCCCCACTCGCCAGATACTGTGGTCGTACGCAAAGTCCGGCGTATCAAGGTCTCGCAGCAGGATCCTCTGGTAGTAATGCCCGCGAATGCGGTCCAGGATACCGGAAAAATCACCGGTTTCCGTCGCGCCGAGCTCGCCGACCACCGCGCTACGGTCTCGCATGCTGACACCCGCCGAGAAATAGGGCCAGGAGCCTTGATCGAGCAGGACCCGGTCCTGTGGCAGGCCCGCGAACTCCGCTTCGATGGCGGAGGCATATCGACCTGCATCGGCCGGGAGTCCCGGCATGGGTACGCGCACCACACGCAATCCGGCCAGGCCGAGCACCGCGATGAGGGTCAGGACCGCGGCACGGAGCCAGGCAACCGGAAGTCGCCTGGCCTCGCGGGTTTCCGCGGGCCAAATCTCAGGAAGGCTGGCGCAAAGCCAGATCGATGCAATCATCGAGCCGGGGCCCAAGTGATTGAGCATCCAGGCGATGCCGCTGGTATATGCCTCCGCGGCGAAGAGCAGGACCCAGACCGCCAGGAGTCCGCTAAGCCTGGCAGCGTTGCTCGGGCGCAACAGCAGCAGCCCCCCGCCGAGTCCTGCCGCCCAGTACACCCAGGTATCGAGAACATGCTGTACGACGCGCAATAAGGCAGGGGGATGGTGTCCCATGACGGTGATCACCCAGTAGTGAAAGGGGGCTCCCCAAAGTCCCTGCCCGGTCGCGTAGCCCGCACCGAGCAGGGCGGTCGCGCCGATTCCAAACGCCGCCGCACGCCCGAGCGATCGCGGCCGATCAAAGACCACCAGGTATCCTAGGTACAAGACGAGCCAGATGCCGAGCGATTGCTTGACCGCGAAGCCGAGCAGCGGAACGAGGGCCATCGCCAGCAAGACCCGGCGGCTCCTGCCAAGTGCGTACTCGAGCAGGAGTAACCAGGCCAGGGTGGAGACGAGCAGCGCAAGCGCGTCGTTGTGGAGCAGGTGGCTAAAAGGGTTGGTCAGCTCATTGGTCCCGCAGAGAAAGAGCAGCGGCACCCAGGCCAGCTCCCAGCGCAGCTCGCCATTCTGGACGGCTCCCGCCACGCGCCGCAGCCGCTGCACCGCGAGCGCGCCCAGCAACGCGGCAATGCCGACATAGATCAGCTGAAACAGCCGATAGGTCGGGATCGAGCTTGCGCCTCCCACCAGCCGGGCAAGTCCGTAGGTCAGCAGCTGGGATCCTGGGGTGTAGAAAAAGGAATTGAGATCGGCGGGCGCCGAATAGAGCGGGACGCCGGTCCGGAATTTGATGATATCGTTGACGAACGGGCTCTCCGACCAGATCAGGATGTCTGCACGATAGGTGATCTGCGCGGCCGCCCACACGAGGGATCCCGCGGCGGCAAGCACCACGCTCGTCGCGAAGATCACGAGACCCAGCCGGCCCGGCGTAAGGGAATCGCGCTGCCGCGTGAGGTAACCGAGGGCCACCGCGACGAGCACGGCAGCGAACAGAATGCCGACGAGCAGAACACCTCGCTCGGGTCGGGCGAGATTGGCCCGCTGGATCGCCAATCCGATCGCCGCCAACGGAAGTGCGGCGAGTAAGGCAGCGACACCGTAGGCCAGCCGCTTGCGCGCGCTCGGATCCGGCCCGGCGATTGCCGCGGTGGGGTCACTCACGGGAGAGTCGGACAGATTGGGGACGATGATGTCTCGTATCCTAAGCGTCACCTACTCGGGCCGCCAGACCGGAACCGCTGATTTTGTGGTTCCGCAAGCCAGAGCATCCTGCTATGGTTTGAGGAACCCGGATAACAGTTCCCGCCGACATTCAGATCTGGACGCAGCGTGAGCGAACCGCAGGCGGACCTTTCGTTCGTCATTCCGGCATACAACGAGGCCGGCGCCGTCGGCCCGACGGTCGAGCGTCTCTTTGCGGCCTTCGCCGCGGCCGGCTATCGCCTGGAGATAGTGGCGGTCGACAACGGATCGACCGACGGAACCGGGGAGGTCCTCCGGCAGCTGCAACAGCGACATCCTGCGCTCCGGGTGCACCGGGTCGAGCTGAATGAGGGGTACGGC
>DASYPD010000023.1:0-5736 GCA_036007005.1 Gemmatimonadales bacterium | reverse complement strand
CCGGCCCCCATCGCGCTCAGCCTGGCGGGCAACCCACCGGCGGAGGCCTCGGCGGTACACCTCACCTTCGTCGCAATCGATCGGATCGCCGCCCACTGTGATGCGTGCTCGTGCAGGTGGCCCTGCACCAGCCGCAACCGTCCGCTCCCCTCCAGGGAGTATCGTGTCCGCTTGTCCATTGCTCCAACCTCTCAACAATTGGAGCCTCCGCCAGTCCCGGGGCGATTCAAGGAAGACCGGCCACCATCCGAGGAAGGTCCGTGGGACTAGTATAGCGTCCAGCCGTGTGAAGGGCGAAGATACCCCAGCCGCGTGCTTAGATGTGAATTGGGGTGCTGTTTCGGGTGCCGTTTCGGTCGCCCAACCCCGGCTTTTGTGCAAAGGGACTCCGACACCGATGCTCGGAACCCCTTGAAAAACCGACAACTTGACGTTTTTGAGGTTCCCCCTGAGTCGAATGGGGTTCAGGGGGTCGCGGGTTCAAATCCCGCCGTCCCGATTCTCGAACGAGCCGGCACACGCCGGCTCGTTCTCGCATCGGACCGCCCTGCTTTCGCGCCTTGCTAGCGCTGCAGCGTCAAATCCCGCCGTCCCTCGTCGTGTCTGTGGGCATCAGCGGTTGGTCTGTTAGGTCCGTGGTCCCTCCTTCCGCCGCAGCACCGGCGTCTCGCCCGAAACGCTCTGTCCGCCCCCGGTCAGCACCAGGTTGATCACCACCACCAGCATGACCACCGCCACGAGGGACTGCACGATGACCAGCATGCGCACCAGCGTCGTGTTGGGCAGGATGTCACCGTAGCCGACGGTCAACTGAGTGATCGCACTGAAGTATACGAAATCCATGTAGCCCCAGTTGGGCCGCACGACGGTAGGCAGTCGCATGACGAGATCGTGCGAGAGACTCAATTGCTCCTGCAGAAAGCCGATGAGTTTCTCTGCCTGCCCGTGCAGCTCTCCGGCGGTAACGGGCGTGAGATCGAGCCTTCCGCCGGGCAGCTCGATGCGGGTCTCTATTGCGCCGTTCTCGGCGAGAATCTCCATTTCTCCGGGCGTCACCACCGCTCCGGTCCCGGAATCCCGCACCGATCGGGCAACCGTATACTCGTGGCCCCCGGCGCGGAACACGGCTTCGGGACCCGCCGGACTCGGGCGGGTCAACAGCGCCAGATTCGCCGGAGCGTGCACGAGCGTGTCTGCCAGGGTCCGCAATAGTCTGATCTGCACCTCGGTGGTCACGGAGTCCCGGCGGGTTTGCAGCTTGAGCGTCGTCGCCTGCGCGCTCAGGATGTCGGCCGCGAAGGCGAACGTGCCCGGATTGTGCCGGAACAGCAGGAAATAGAATCCGGCGAACAGGAACACGGAGCCCAGATAGAGATAGATGGTGTAGCGCAGGAAGGTGGCCCGGCGACCGCGCCGTGACAGCAGGAAGCGGAGATACTCAGCGAAACTGCGGGACTCGGACACCTGGCTCTCCTCCCCCTCAAAGCTACGCTGCTCCCCCCTTAGTCCGGCCTGACCGGTAACTCCCGGACCCCAAAGCGCTTCCCTGCGTGGATAGTCCCGCGGCAGTGCAAGTGTCCTGCAGCGGGAGACGGGCCACGCTGGCCGGCCGTCCACGCTCCGGCGCCTGAATCGTCTCCTGTGTTGCATGGCCGGGCGCTTCGCCCGCTGGGAGCCACGGAGCGCCGGCATCCTGCCCGGAAGGATTCCGGGGCATGGAAGTGTACCCTCCATCGCTCGCGCCACGGGATGGCGCGAAAGGAGGTCCGTATGCTGTGGACCATTTTCGTCGTCCTGCTGATTCTGTGGCTGCTGGGCATGGTCAGTGGCTACACCCTCGGCGGATTCATTCACCTCCTCCTGCTGATCGCGCTGGCGGTCGTCCTGATCCGGGTGATTCAGGGGCGGAGACCGGTAGTATGAAACGGTAAGCGGTAAGCGGTAAGCGGTAAGAGGGTAAGACGGTGAGACGGTGAGACGGTAGGACTGATCCTGCCGTCGCATCGGCTTACCGTCTTGTCGCGTGCGGACTATCTTCGAGGCCGGCTACTTCGTTCGCTTCCCCTCGAAGCTCAGGATCTCCATGCGTACATTACGCCTCGCCGCGGGCCTCATTGGCACCCTCTCGAGTGCTCTCGCGGCCCAGCTTCCCCAGGGCGTCAGCAAGGGCGCTTCGGTCGAAGGCATCACCGAATACACCCTCGCTAACGGGCTCAGGGTTTTGATCTTTCCAGACCCCGGCAAGCCGACCGCGACGATCAACATCACCTATCTGGTCGGCTCTCGCCACGAAGGGTACGGCGAATCGGGAATGGCGCACCTGCTGGAACATATGGTGTTCAAGGGCACACCCAAGCACACGAACATCCCGCAGGAGCTGACGGAGCACGGCGCCCGGCCCAATGGGACCACCTGGTTCGACCGCACCAACTATTTCGAAACGGTACCGGCGACCGATCTGAACATCGACTGGGCCCTGGATCTCGAAGCCGACCGGATGGTCAACAGCTTCATCGCGAAGCACGATCTGGAGAGCGAATTCTCCGTGGTACGCAATGAGTTCGAGTCGGGGGAGAACTCACCTTTCAACGTGCTGCTGGAGCGGACCCTGAGCACGGCGTTCCTCTGGCACAATTACGGCAAGAGCACCATCGGGGCGCGCAGCGACATCGAGCAGGTGCCGATCGAGCGTTTGCAGGCGTTTTATCACCGGTACTACCAGCCCGACAACGCCGTCCTCATGGTGGCGGGGAAGCTCGACGAGCCGAAGATCCTCGCGCTCGTGAATCAGAAGTTCGGCGCCATCCCGAAACCGGTGCGCGCACTCGAGCGCGGCAACATGATCTATCCCACCTACACCGCGGAGCCCACCCAGGACGGGGAGCGCGAGGTCTCTTTGCGCCGGACCGGAGATCTCCAGGTCGCGATGGTGATGTACCACGTCCCGGCGGGAGCGCATCCGGATTTTGCCGCGGTGGACGTGCTGGCGCGCATGCTGGCCGACCAGCCGAGCGGGCGGATCTACAAGACGCTGGTCGAGACCAAGAAGGCCTCCGATGCCGGGGCGTTCGATTTCCAGCTCAAGGAGCCGGGCGTGCTGATCGGCTACGCCAACGTCCGCAAAGAGCAATCCCTCGAGGAGGCCAGGGCGGGACTGCTGCAGGCCATCGAGAGCGCAGCTCTTGAGCCTCCCACGGCCGAAGAGGTCGACCGGGCCCGTACCGCCCTGCTCAAGAACCTCGACTTGCTGCTCAGCAACTCCGAGCGGGTGGGACTCAATCTCTCCGAGTACATGGCCGGCGGTGACTGGCGGCTGATCTTCCTGCACCGCGACCGGCTGAAGCAAGTGACCCCGCAGGATGTCCAGCGTGTCGCGCGGGCCTACCTCAAGCCCGCGAATCGCACCGTGGGCCTGTTCTACCCGACCGAGTCGCCGGTGCGAGCCGAGGTGCCGTGGATCAGCGACGCGGAAATCGCGGCGATGACGAAGGACTACAAGGGCAACACGGCCCTCGCGGCCGGCGAAGCCTTCGATCCGTCGCCGACCAACATCGAAGCCCGCACCACGCGCGCCAAACTGGGGAACGGCTTCACGCTGGCGCTGCTTCCCAAGCAGACCCGCGGCCAGGTGGTGACCGCGCGAGTCACCCTTCGCCAGGGAGACGAGAAGTCGTTGGAGGGGTTGCGGGCGGTGAGCGCCCGGCTCATGAACGACATGTATCTGCGAGGGTCGAGCCAGCACACCCGGCAGCAGATCCAGGATTCGCTGGACAAGCTCGGCTCCCGCGTGTTCGTCGGCGGCGCCGGCAACAACACCGTGGTTTCCATCGAGACGAAGCGCGCCGGTCTGGCGCCCACCCTCCGGCTGGTGGCGGAGGTTCTCAAGCAGCCCGCCTTCGACGCCAAGGAATTCGAGCTGCTGAAACAGGAAACCCTGGCGTCGATGGAAGAGAGCAAGAAAGAGCCCACGACGCTCGCGTCACTTGCGCTCAGCCGGGCACTGACACCCTATCCCAAGGGCCACCCGCTGTACACCATGACGGTCGATGAGCAGATCGAGAGCTATAAAGCGGTCACACTCGAGGACCTCCGCAAGGTGTACGCCGATCTGGTGGGCGGATCGTTCGGCGATCTGGTCGCGGTCGGCGACTTCGCGAAGGATTCGATTGCCGCGCTGGCGGGAGAGTTGTTCGGAGGCTGGAAGAGTCCCAAGGCGTTCACCCGGCTGGTGCGCCGCTACTTCGATCCGCAGCCGATCAATACCAAGCTCGAGACCCCCGACAAGGCGAACGCGGGGTTCTTTGCCGGACAGAATCTCAAGCTGCGGGACGACAGCAAGGACTACGCGGCGCTGACCCTCGGGAATTACATCCTGGGTGGCGGTTTCCTGAATTCCCGCCTGGCGACCCGGATCCGCCAGAAGGAAGGGATCAGCTACGGCGTTGGCTCGAGCCTTCAAGCGCAGTCGCTCGACAGCGTGGGGATCTTCCAGACCTTCGCCATCTACGCGCCGGAAAATGTGGTGCGGCTGGAGGCAGCGTTCCGCGAGGAGATCGAGAAGGTCCGCCAGGACGGCTTCACGCAGCAGGAGCTGGATGCCGCCCGCCAGGGCTGGCTGCAGCAGCAATTGCAAAGCCGGGCCAACGACAATCAGCTGGTCGGTATCCTGGCCGCGCAGTACATCACGGGCCGGACGATGGCGTACAACACGCAGCTCGAGAAGTGGGTGGCCAGGCTGACGGCCGCCGAGGTGAACGCGGCGATGCGCCGCTATCTCGATCCGGCGAAAATCTCGATCGTCAAGGCGGGAGATTTCGCCAATCATCCTCCCAAGCCGGCAGCAGTGATGCCGTAGGTCGGTTGGACGTCCCCCATTACAAAGGGGGAGCTGCTCATGCAAAAGGACGACAAGCTGGAAACCGCGTTGAATCCGCACCGCGCCGAAGAGCGCGCGGGGGCGGCGATGGAAACGGCGGCCCGGCTGCGCAGCCGCGGCATCGAGGTGACGGGCCACGAGGATTCCGAAGACCTGGTCGATCTGCTGACCGCGGTGGAGAGCTTCGAAGCCGTGGTGGAAATGCACGGCGGCGATCTGATGGTCGATGACCTCAAGAGCTCGCAACCCGACGATCCGCGCTTCGTGGTGCCCCGCCGGAGGGAAGCAGAAACGCTGCGGAGCTACATCGACCGGATCGAGGACGCCCGAGCGAGCCTGGATCACCCCTCGCTCAGCGATCGGGCCCCGCCGGTGTAGCATTGAAAGGGGCTTGAGTAAGCGGTAGAATAGCTCCGCCTTCCTGGGGAGGAGCGGCGGCACAGCAGACCGTGACCTTTACGGTCATGTCCAGCGACCTCGTGGCGTTCGAGCTCAAGAGTGCGAGCTCGTCCCGGCTGCGATACGCCATCCCTGCCGGCGGAGGGGTCTCGCTACCGTTCCTCTTCGCGCCGGGCGATCACGACGTCGAGGTGGTTGACAACACCGTCGCCCAGACGGGGGGGCAGAGCTATTCCATCACCCCGGCGATTACCTCCGCAAACCTTGCGGCCTGCAACCCTGTTGGCCTGTTCGAACCGGGCGTGATGGCTTCGCTCATGCTGGCCGCCTCCGACTGCGCGGGGATCAGCGCCGGCACCAGCTCCGATCGGTTCTTCACCTATGCGCTCACCGGACAGACCCTCACAGTGACGATGGCCTCGGCGGCGTTCGATCCGCTGCTGCGGGTGCTGAATGGACAG
>DASYPD010000022.1:0-4355 GCA_036007005.1 Gemmatimonadales bacterium | reverse complement strand
CTCAATTGCGCGCTCACGCGGTCGGTTCTGAGCCGGTCGGCCACCGCCTCACGCAGCAAGGCCAGGAAATGCTCAGCGTAGGTTTCGGGCCTGGAATAGCGGATCAGTGGCCCCGGCGGGGGAATCGTCCAGTAGCGCCGGATCTCGAAATGGCCGTCACTCCGGCTCAAACAATGCGCCGGTGGAAGGCGGCGGATTCCGGCGAAGACCGTGGCGGCGGGTTCGCATCCCCACCCCGAAACGAGATAATCGCCCAGGGCGGTCTCGTCGAGAGCGTCGGGTATGCCGGGGTGCAGCAGCAGCGCGTCCAGCGTGTTGCTGAAGAGCAGCTGTTTCCCGATCATGGCGTAGAAGAACTGGCTGACGCCGAAGTGGTCCCGCGCGGCGAAGAGACGCCGGCTCCGCTGATCCCACACGGCGAAGGCGAAATCCCCCGCGAGACGTTCCAAGCAGCGGTCGCCCCAGGCGTGATAGGAGTGCAGCACCAGCTCGGCATCCGGCAGGGAGAGCGAAGCCGGGCGACCACAGCCGACAAGGCGCCCGACCAGTTCGGCCCGGGCGTCGAGCCGGATATCGCCGGTCAGCCAGACGTCGCCGTTCAGCGACAGCGGTTGCGCCCTGCCCTGCTCTTCTCGCGTGGTGGCGAGAAGCGCATGACCCAGCGCGGCGGTCTCTCCGTGCCAAGTGCCCCGCGCGTCGGGACCGCGAAACTCCAGGAACCGAGTGGCCTGTTCGAGCCAATCCCGCTCCGCAGGGCCGGAACCGACCAGCCCTACGAACCCGCTCACGCCTCGACCCGCACCAGGCCCGCATCCGCGAGCTGGTTCAGCAGAGCCTGAAGGTCATGGCGCAGCACGGCTTCGGTGGTGTCGTACTCGGAGAGCAGCTGGGCGACGATCGACTCGGGGGTATGGCCCTGCTCAAGCAGGGCCCAGATCCGGCTGCCGACCTCGTCGAGACTGTAGTAACACTGCCGGGTCAGCTCGAGCAACACGGCCTCCCCGCCGACGATTTGATGGAGGGTGTCCGCGGCGATGGTCACCCTGGCCGGCAACCTCGTTGCGGATGGGGCGTTGTCCGGCAGGGAGCCTGACATGACGATTCTAGAATCTGGGTTAGGAGGAGAAACAAGAACGGCCGCACGGCACATGCCAGAATGGCCACGGCGAGACCTCAAGTCAACGCTGGAGAATGGTGAGGCGGCAGCGCCAGGGTGTGTGGCCAAGGAGCCACGAGAACTGTGGCCGAGGAACCACAGCGAGGTACCTTTGGGACAAGCTCTTTCGCTGACTGGGAGGCCCGCATGGCCAAGACCGGGCAGGACCGCCGCATCGACTACATTGAATTCAACGCCAGCGATATCGGCAAGGTGAAGGCGTTCTACTCCGCGGCGTTCGGCTGGAATTTTACCGATTACGGGCCTGACTACACTGCGTTCGAAGACGGCCGCATGAACGGCGGGTTCGCGAAGGTGGCGGACGAGGGGAGCGCCGGGCATAACCCGCTGGTGGTCCTCTACGCGGATGACCTCGCGCGAGCGGCCGAGGCGATCCGGTCGGCTGGCGGGACGGTTCAGGAGCAGGTCGAGTTTCCCGGTGGCCGGCGGTTCTATTTCCTCGATCCGGTGGGGAATCGGCTGGCAATTTGGACCGATCAGTAGCATATGAACCAGGGAGCGAACTAAGGCTTCCAGCTCGGTGCCGTCCAGCCGCGGGAATAGCCGAGCGGAACAGTGGTACGGATGGCGACTATCTGATGAGTTCCAGCCGGCTGATCGGGTGGATCTCCATCCACCCGTTGTGGCGGTCGTTGACATAGCTGCCGCTAACCCGCACGTGGTCGCCCACCTGCGGGATCTGGAGCTGGTTGACGTAATCCTTGCAGGCTGGCTTGGCGCTCTTCTGGGTGACCTTGTTGACACAAACCGCCTCGATCACCAGACGGCCCCTCTGTTTTGCGCGGTTTGCCTTGGTCAGCAGGCCTTCCTGGCCTGGGTCGAGCTTGAGCTCCATATGCTCATCGCCGTCCTCGTTGGCGTGGCGGGCCATGATTGTGCCGGTGACTGTCTTGCACCGGTCCACGACTTGCAGGCGGCGCGGCTGCCAGACCGCTTTCCAGAGTGCCTCATTGCACGCCCCGGGCGTTTGCCCACCCGCAGCGACTCCCAGGGTTACCAGCAGTCCGGCCACAAGCATCGGCGCACTCCGCTGCCAGACCTTCACCTCTCACCTCCTGTAGCCGTCCTCGGGCGCGGCACGCCCGCTTGTCGCCCAAGGCATAGTAGTCTCCCCCGGCCATATAAGTGACTGAGTCACTAATATGCGCGCGAAGAGGCGGAGCTCAGACCGCTACTTCTGGGTGCGCTGGTACGTGCCCATCAGCTCCGCCTGGGCCAGCACGTGGCCCTCGGTTTTGGCGAGCAGCTGCGGTTTCGTCGGCGTGCCCAGGTCGCCCAGCATGGTGTCGAGCGCGTAGAGCTTGAAGAAGTAGCGATGCCGCCCGATCGGCGGACAGGGACCCCCGTAGCCGGTCTTCATCCAGTCGTTCTTGCCGTCGCGGGCGCCCGCGGGCGCCTTCCCGCCCCGCGGAATGCCCGTCGCCGACGCGGGGATGTCGTAGATGACCCAGTGCACGTAGGTCCTCTTCGGCGCCTGGGGATCCGGCGCATCGGGATCATCCACGATGAGCGCGAAGCTTTGCGTTCCGACTGGCACCCCGCTCCATTCCAGCGCGGGAGCCACATCGCTCGCGTCGCAGGTGTATTCGGTCGGGATCGGGCCGGCGTTCGTGAAGGCGGGAGATTTCAAGGTCAGTGCCATGCTTCGCTCCGTTGCTGCGGTCCCTGAAGAGTAGCGCTATCGCGCTGTGCCGATGCAGTGTACGCGCAGGCGGTGAGCTTCGAGCGCGCGCGGCCTGCAACGGGGCCCTTCTTCGTGGCGGATGGCTACGAGTACCTTGGCTGGACGGCGCAGCAGCGCGGCGATCTGGGGTTGGCGGAGCGGATGTACCGCCGCGCGCTCTCCTCTACGAGAAGGAGTTACCGCAAGGGCACCCCAACCGGATGCAGACTGAGGTTGGGCTGGCGAAAATGCTTCTCGCAGCCGGCTGCCGAGCGGAAGGAGCCAGAACCGCCTCCAGCCGCTGCGACCCTTCCCCCAAGGGTCACTGACAGGAGCCAAAGGGGGCGTCTGCTTCCGGTCGAGTTCCCGGAAAGAGGAAAGCCCGGCCTCACAGGAGTGAGGACGGGCTTTCGAGGAATGGCTGGCGACGGCCTACTCTCCCACGATCTCGCGATCGCAGTACCATCGGCGCTGCGGGCTTAACGACCGTGTTCGGAATGGGAACGGGTGTGGCCCCCGCGCGACCGGCACCGCATGCGTCATCGAGCGTGAAGTAGCTGCGGCGACCATTGCACCGTCCGGGTCACGGGTTAACACGACCCCGGTGAACGCCTGACGGTGAACGGTACCTGTCACCGCGGTCCAGCGCTCCGCGGGGCTGTAAAGCGACCGACGTCAAGACCCACCCGACGCGCCACGGCGGCGAATCGGGGACTGGCGCGCACGTCCTCGTACACGCCATCGAACAGGGTAAACCAGCTTGGCCAGATTTCGTGAGCGTCGGTCGACCGCTCGAGGGCAGCAAGGGCACGGGCGGTATCGCCGAGGCCGAGCATCGCCCAGGCGATGCTGAACCCACCGGCCCAGGGGAGCGGACGCCGGGCTTCGATTTCCCGCACGATCCTGCGGGCGGTTGCTGGGTCGCCGGCTTTCGCGTGGACATAGGCCCTGATTCCGGTCCAGGGCGGCACCCGCGGCAGCCGATCCGCGACGGCTATCGCCGAATCCGGTTGTCCGGCTGCGAGAAATGCCCGGGTTAGGGCATTGAGCGCAGGACCGGTGCTGGAATCGAGCGCCACCGCGCGTCGCGCCGCGGCCAGAGCCGCCCCCTGCTGTCCTGACAACAGCGCAATCACGGAGATCCAGGCAGCCGCAACGGGGGAGAATGGGTCGAGCGATTCGGCCCAGTCGAATTCTCTGCTTGCATCGGTGAAGCGCCCCGTGCCCAGCAGGAGCCGGCCATACTGCACGTGGGCCGCGGCGTCGCCCGGATCGAGTGCAATCGCCCGCCGGTGCTCGAGCTCTGACTCCCCCCATTGATTGCCGTGCATGTAAGCCAGTGCCATCGAGGTATGGGCTTCGGCCAGGGTGCTGTCGAGGGCGAGCGCTCGACGCGCGGCCGTGATGGCAGGTTCGCGAATGCTGTCCGCCGGGATCCCGCCGAAGTAGGGCAGTAATTCGAGCGCGGCACTCAGGCCCGCGTAGGCGCGGGCGTAGATCCGGTCCAGCTCGATG
>DASYPD010000021.1:0-4391 GCA_036007005.1 Gemmatimonadales bacterium | reverse complement strand
GCCATCCGCCGGCGCAGGGAGGCCGGAAAGCGCGCCGTCCACAAGGTCAGCAGCGGTAACAAGGGATACAGGAAGCGGGGACCGAGGTAGAATCCGTCATGCCAGTACGCGAAGTAACACGCCACCAGCAATCCGCTGCCGGCCAGCAAATAACGCTCGAAGGGCGCGAGCGTGCGGGTGAGGGCGAGCGCCGCCGTCGCCGGCAGCAGCGAGGGACCGGCCGTTTCGAAGAGGTAACTCTGCAGGCGCAGGAAATAGAGATTGATGAGCTCGACGCCCCGGGCCGGCGTATGCAGCGGCCCCCAGGGAGTCGCGTGGAACCCCAGATCATGCGCGCGACCCCAGAGCACCGTGTAGCCGAAGAGCAGCGGGGCGCCGGTCGTCTCCCGATTGGTCCAGGCGAGCAGCAGCAACGGGAGCGCGAGGGCGACACCGGCGCCGAGCAACACGCCCGGCCGGCGCTGCTGGATCGCGCGCCAGAGCAGCCAAGCCCCGGCGGGCACTGCGAAGGCGGCGGCGTCCACCGGCCTGATGGTGGCCGCGAGACCAAAGCCGAGCCCGCAGAGCAGCCCGTCGCGAACGCGCGCCGACTCTGCCGTGGCGCGGCTGAGTCCCCACATTCCCACCACCAGCCAGCAGAGTCCCGTGACGTGGTTCATGTGGGAGCCCGCCATGAACGCCGCGAAGGGCGCGAAGGCGAAGAGCAGGGTGGCGGCCAGCGCCACGCCGGGTCGCGGCTCGATCCGCCGCAGCAAAGCGGCAAAGGCCAGCACCGCCAACGCCCCGAACAAGGGATCGACCAGCCACTCCGCCCCGAATGGCGTGCCGAGCGCAAGCATGGCCGGGCCTCCCATCGGGAACTGGCCGTAGACTCGCCCGCCCTGCTCCACCAGGTGGAAGCTGCTGAAGAATTCCTGGTGCGACGCCACGGGCAGCCAGAGCCGGCCCCCGGCGAGGATATGCGCCTGGAACACCTGCACGATCTCGTCGATCAGGAGCGGCCGGCCGGCGAAGACCAGGCGAGCGATCAGCGCATAGAGCACGAATGCCGCGAGCGCGATCACCGGACGGGGAAAGCGCGCTGCCCGTTGCCCAGCGCCGACGGGCCAGCTTCGCTTGAGCGACAGGGCCAGCACGATGCCGAAGCCCAGCGCGATGCCGAGCCCGTTCGCCAAATCCCCGGCGACCTCGGCATACCACGGCGCGGCGAGGCCGCCGGGGATCCAGTTGACGAGCGGGAGGAATCCAACGACGGCCAGGAAGAGCGCGGCGAAACCCGTGAGGAGCCGGTCGAGACGCAGCGTCACTCAGGAACGGCGGGGCGGGAAAAGATTGAACTTGAGGATGTGCCAGAACGCGGCGAGGCCATCCCGCCAGCCGATTTTCTTGCCCTCCTCGTAGGTGCGCCCGCTGTAGGTGATCGGCAGCTCCCAGATCCGGGCGCCGGCCTGCGCCAGGCGCGCCGTCACTTCCGGCTCGAAGCCGAACCGATCGCTGGTGAGCACCAGCGATTTGAGCAAGGGAGCCCGCACCATCTTATAGCAGGTCTCCATGTCGGTCAGGTTGATGTTGGTCAGCATGTTGGAGAGCGTCGTCAGCAGACGGTTTCCCAACGAATGCCAGTAGTAGAGTACCCGTCCGCCTCCGCCCAGAAAACGGGAGCCGAAGACAGCGTCGGCTTTGCCCTCCATGATCGGGCTCAGGAGCTTGCCGAATTCCCCCGGGTCATACTCCAGATCGGCGTCCTGAACCACGATCACCTCACCCGTCGCGTGCTGGATCCCGCTGCGGAGCGCGGCACCTTTGCCGCGATTGACCGGATGATGAATCACGACGTCGATCGCGCCGCCGGCTTTGAGCTGGTCGAGCAGCTCGCCGCTGCCGTCCTTCGAGCAGTCATTGACCGTGATGATTTCCATCGGGAGCGGCACCGCGCGGAGCTTGTCGACGATGGTGCGCAGCGTCTGACGCTCGTTGTACACCGGCACGATAACCGACAGCTTCGGGATCTCCATCAGGACTCCCCAGCGAGGAAGCTCAGTGGCCGGGCTCCCGCGCGCCTTCGATGTAGGAGTTCAGCAGGATCAAGCGGAGATCGCCGCTGGCCCGGGTCGAGTAGCTCCGCACCAGGTCATAGGCCGTCCGCGCCTCGTCGGGGCGGCCCGCGGCGAGCAGCGCCCGTACGGCCCCGTCGAGCAGGTCGTCGGGAGGAATCCAGAAGCGGCCCGCCCGCGCTTCCGCCAGCAACCGACTCGCCGGCTCCGCTCCGGTGGCAAAATCCCGCCGGGCCAATGCCTCGCCGAACTCCACCGCGGCGAGCACCGGCGGCGGCGCCAGCGCACGCGCCGCGAAGCGGCGCGCCAGATTGAAGAACGCCGTGTCCACAGGAGCGGCGCCGCCGTGCAACGCTCGGCGCACCGTCCAGAAATCCGTGGTCCAGCCGCGCCAATTGGGGTGGGCGCCCTCGCCCGCCGACTGCCGCTCCCAGACCCGCTGCAAGTAGCGCTCGGCAGCGCCGGGGGCATCGCTCCATCCGGAATCCGGCGCGGGGTGGCGCACCTGAGCCGCCAGCAGCATCGCTTTGACGCGCGGGGATGGCAGCAACACGCTCTGAGTCGCGCTATCGAAGCCCGCCGGCTGCAGCGCGGGATCGGCCACATAACCGACGAGGCCGTTGCCCACGCTCGCCAGGCCCAACGCCGATTGCTGCAGAAAGCGCGCCGACTCCGCGCCTAGATCGAGCACCGGATAGAAATCGGAGTTGGCCCGCACGCCCCGCTGGAGCAGCGGAGCGAGTCCGCCGCGATCGAGGACCACAGTGCGGTCGAGCGCCGCATCGGTCATCGGCAGAAAGCGACAGAGGTCCCTGCGGATCAAGGGCAGGCGGACAACCGACCACTCCGGCTTCGGCAGGGGCCGGTCCGCCGAGCCCACCACCAGCAGGTCACCGCCGTTGATGGCGAAGATCCGGTAATCCGCAAAGTTCTCGTGCAGCGCGGCCAGCACGCTCAAGACCAGGCCGTCCGAGAGCTCGTAGGTGTGCAGCCACTGGCCGAACACACCCCCGGGCGCGAGGTAACGGCGGATCCGGTGGTAGAACTCCGTCGTGAAGAGGCCGCTGACGCCGCTGACCCACGGATTCGACGGCTCGGACAGGATCAGATCGAAGCGCGCGTTGGCCGCGGCAAAGAAGGCCTTCGCGTCGTCGATCACGATGCGCGAGCGCGGGTCTTCGAAGACGCGGCGGTTCGCCGGAGCGAACACCCGTGAGCCCGCGACCATTGCCGGCTCGATCTCGATAGTGGTAAGCCGCTCGAGGGCGGGGCTCGCGAGCAGAAAGTGGGAGGACATCCCGGTGCCGTGCCCGATGACGGCGCCGCTCCGCGCCCGGGGCGCATGGGCCAGGAGCAGCAGCGCCAGCATGGCCTGGGTGCCGTCGTCGCTCACGAACGGCTGGGCCGCCGCGGCGGTATCGCAGGGCTCGAACCAGGTCGCCGAGAGGGAGCCGTCGGGCTTTCCGTTCGTCGCGACGACCCGGATCCCATTCGAGCGGAAGCGGGTCACATGCACCGTGGCCGTGCGGCCATCGGCGTGATACAGAATGTCGCGCTGGGTGTCGTCCACCAGACGACCCACCCGGAAGACCCCGCTCGAGAGCAGCCCCTGGTTCCACGGCAGCGCGAAGAGCGCCAGCGCGGCGAGCACGGCGAGCCCACCAGCGCCTCCCCAGGCCAGCCGCGCGGCGGGGCGCCCCGTCCGCGCCAACCCGCGGAGCGCGAGCAAGCCGAGCAGCATGTCGAGCACCCCGCCCAGCACCAGGGCGCCGCGCAGCCCGAGCAGCGGAAGCAGCAGCAGCCCCGTCGCGGCGGCGCCGACGATCGACCCGAGCGTATTCGCGCCGTAGATCGCTCCGATCGCGCGCTCCCCGCTGCCTCCTACCAGCAGCATCCGGGTCATCAGCGGGAGGGTCATGCCGGCACAGAAGGTGGCCGGCAGCATGATGGCGAGGCAGATGAGGTACCGCGCCACCGTGAACACCGCATAGCCTGGCTCGGTCCGCGCGGTGGCCTGGATCAGCGTGGCGGTCCACCGGAAAGATTCCAGATAGAGCGGCAGGCTCACGATCGCGAGCGCACCCATCGCGAGCTGCACGACCGCGAGCGCGCGCAACGGATCGGCGAACCGGTCGGCCCGGCGCCGCATCCAGAGCGCTCCGAGGGAAAGCCCGAGAATGAAGGCGGAGAGCATCAGCTCGAAGGAATGGGTCGAGCTCCCCAGCACCAGCGAGAGCATCCGGATCCACCCAATTTCGTAGATGAACGAGGCGACGGCGGTTCCGAAGGCCAGGGTGAGGAGGAGCCGAGAGAGGTCGGAAAGTCGGAAAGTCGGAA
>DASYPD010000020.1:0-19626 GCA_036007005.1 Gemmatimonadales bacterium | reverse complement strand
CACGGGCGCGGCTTCTGGGTGATCGACGACATCAGTCCGCTCCGTCAGCTCAACGACGCCGTGCTGCAGGCCGAGGCCTGGCTCTTCAAGCCGGCCGAGGCGATCAATGTCCTGCAGGGCGGGGAGAACGGAACGCCGCTGCAGAAGGACGAGCCCCAGGCCTCCAATCCGCCTAACGGCGCGATCATCGATTACTACCTCCGGGCCGGCGCGAGCGCGCCCGTGAGCCTCGAGATCCTCGATGCGAGCGGCACGGTGCTGCGGAGCTTCAGCAGCGAGCCAGCCGCCCAGCCGGCCGCCCCGGCAGGACGGGCGGGTGTGGCTGGGGGCATTCCGAGTACCTCCGCTCTGTGGCGCCCTGCGCCGGAGCCGTTCTCCGCCGCGGCGGGAATGCACCGCGTCGTCTGGACCCCGGGTGCGGGCGGCGGGGCCGGCGGTGGCTTCGCGGGGCGCGGTGGCGCGGCGCGGCTCACCGGCACGTTCGCTGCCCGGCTCACGGTGAATGGGAAGAGCTACACCCAAAGCTTTACGATCAAGCCCGATCCGAGGACCCGCTGACGGCACTCTGGCGCAGTCTCGCTCTCCTCGCCGTTCTCGGCGGCGGCGCCCGGGCGGTCGTGGCCCAGACCACTCCTCCGTTGGTGCCCGGTAACCGGATCCGGATTCGCACTCTGATGGAAATGGGGTTTCTCGGCGAGCGGCTCGACGGCACCGTGGAGAGGATTTCAGGCGACACCGTTGTCGTGGTCCCCCGCGCTGGCGGGGAGCGGCAGAGCTTGCTGCTCGACCCCGAAACGGAGTTGTTCGTCTCGGCGGGCCGGCGCACCTCGATCACCCGTGGCGCAGTGATCGGGGCTCTGGTGGGATCGGTCGGCGCGGGGGCTCTGGCGCTGTTTTCCGAACGCGAGTGCTCCGATGCCACGCCCGAGCGCTGCGCTCCTGCGCACCGCACCGATGACGTCCAACAGAGCGCGTTAGTGATCGGGGTCGGAACGCTGAGCGGCGCAATCCTGGGCGGCTTGGTCCGCCATGAGGTCTGGAAGCGCCTGCCCGTACTTCCCAAGGTTCTGCCCGGCGGGGGTTTCGGGTTTTCCTTCGCGTTCTAGGTCCATTCCGCGAGCTTGGTCGTGCGCCGCAGCGCCTCGGGATGGCGCCGGAACCAGCTCATCACCAGCAGCATCTCTTCGATCAGACTGGGGTCGAGCGGACCGGGCGGCAGCTCGGGCGCAGCGCGCTCCGTCGCCACAACGCCTCGGAAGGCTTCCCGCTCGATCGGCGTCGCCGGCCAGGGGTAACACGCGCGCACCACGCCCTGCCTGATCAGGTAGGCGCGATCCTCACCATGGGAGCCGGGGTCGCGGTACACGAAGCTGAGCAGCTCGATCGCGGTGCGGGCTCGAGTCGTGGCGCCGAGCAGCCACTCCAGCGTCTCAAAGCGCTCGCGCCAGCGCGCCGCCGCCTCGAATTCGCCCCGCTCGGCCGCGGCCATCATCCCGGTGACGACCCGATCGACCGGGGCGATTGCCCGCCCCTCCAGGAAGGCGACCGCCGCCTCGACGCGCTCCCGGTACTCGCGCGCGGTCACCAGTCCCGCACAGGGCCCGCTGCAGAGTCCGAGCTCGTGACGCGGGCAGGCTGCCTGGCGCGGAGCGTCGAAGAGATCGCCCTGCTCGGCGAAGACCATGGGCATCCGATCGGCGCAGTCACGCAGGCCGAAGAGATCGCTGAGCAGCTTGATCGCCTCGAGCGTGCGCGCCGGCGAAGCCAGCGGCCCGTAGTAGCGCGCGCCCGCTTTTGCGAACACGGCCGTGCTACTCAACTTGGGGGCCGGGTGCGCGGACACCGCCACAAAGATGGCGATGCGCCGCCGGTTCATCTGGACGTTGTAGGGCGGCCGCCACTTGCGGATCTCGCGCAGCTCGGCCAGGTGCGCGGCAAACTCGCTCGGCACGTAATCCCAGCTCAGGTCGCTCGCGGAATGCAGAATCCGGGCCCCTTTGTCGTCGGGAAAGCTCGCCTGGAAGTAAGAGAGCAGCCGGGCGCGCAGCTGCTTCGCTTTGCCCACGTAGAGCACCCGGCCCGAGGCATCGAGCATGCGATAAATGCCGGGTCGCTGCTCCGCCAGCGCTTTGACACGACGTTTGAGGCCCTCGAGATCGGGCGCGGCCAGCTGCAGGATCACCGAGAGGAGACCTCCGCTTCCCTTTGTGCAGGGGTTAGCTCTGGCAACGGTGGCAGAACACGGTGATCCGCGCATCGATCGCGTGGGTTCCCGCGAGCGCGGTTCCGCAGCGGACGCAGGGTTCGCCCTCCCGGTCGTAGACCAGCAGCTCGAACTGAAAGCTGCCCGACTTGCCGGTGCCCGTGCGATAATCGCGCACCGTGGTTCCCTCGGACTCGATGGCGGCTTTGAGAATGCGGATCAGGTGGCGATGCAGCCGGCGGGCCGCCGGCGGCGACACCTCGCGGGCCGGCTTGGAAGGATCGATCCCCGCGGCGAAGAGCGCTTCCTGCGCGTAGATGTTGCCCACGCCCGCCAGGGCGCCCTGGTCCATCAAGACCTTCTTCACGGCGGCGCGGGAGCGGCGCAGAATAGCGAGCAGCTCCTGCGCACCGAAAGCGGGGTCGAGCGGCTCGGGTCCGAGGGCCGCGGTGTACAGTTCCCAGCCCTCAGGGTCGAGCCAGAGCAGGGTGCCAAAGCGGCGCACGTCATGAAAGATCAATTCACGCCCGGTATCGAGCTCGGCCCGGAGCACCGTATAGGCGCGCTCGCGCGGGGTCGGCGGCCGATCGAGCACCATCAGGGAGCCGGTCATGCCCGGCTGCACGACGAGCCGCCTGGTGTCGGTTTCGAGGACGGCGTGCTTGGCGCGGCGGAAGACCTTGCGCACCCGGCTGCCCCGGAGTCCGCTGAGCAGGCTGCGGCGCGAGACGCCCCGCAGCACGTCGTCGTGCTCGAGCCGCGCCGCGACGATGCGGCGGCCGACGAGCTCGGGGCGGATGTCACGCACGATGGTCTCGACTTCGGGGAGTTCAGGCATCGACCGGAAGTTAGGGAGCTAGGGAGCTAGGGAGCTAGGGAGCTAGGAGGCTAGGGAAGAAGCATTTCCCCTAGCTCCCTGTTCGCAACGCTTCTCTCCACCCAATGTCCCGCCGGAACTGTTTCCCCTCGAACTCAATCGCTGCGGCGACGGCGCGACTGGTCTGCTGCGCGGCGCGGAAACTTGGCGCGACCGCCGTGACCGCCAGCACCCGTCCTCCGTTGGTGCGCAGCACCCCCTTTTCGTCGCGCTGCGTGCCCGCGTGAAAGACTAGGGCGCTGGGGGGCAGGTTGTCCGGAATCCGGATGGGATCGCCGCGCCTGGGCTCCGCGGGGTAGCCCTCGGCCGCCAGCACCGTGGTGACCGCGGAGTCCGCGCTGAGCTCGAGGCGGGGCAGCGGCTCGGCCAGTGCCGAGGCATGGAAGGCCGCGAGCAACCCGGAGCTCACGCGCGGAAGAATCACCTGGGATTCCGGGTCGCCGAGGCGGCAATTGAACTCGATCACCGTGGGGCTGCCGGCGTCGATCATCAGACCGGCGTAGAGCACGCCGGTGAACGGCGTGTAGCGCCGCGCCAGCTCCAGCACGGCGGGTCCGAGCACCTCGGCCTTCACGCGGTCGAGCAGCTCGGGCGTCGCGAGGGACACCGGGCTGTAGGCGCCCATGCCTCCCGTATTAGGACCCAGGTCCCGGTCGAGCAACCGCTTGTGATCCTGTGCCGCCGGGAGCATGGCGAGGTCGTGCCCGTTGCTGATCGCGAGCACCGAGAGCTCTTCCCCCTCCAGGAAGGATTCGACCACCACGACCTTTCCGGCCTCGCCGAACATGCCGTCACCCAGCATGGCGATGAGCGCGCGTCGGGCCTCCTCGCGGGTGGCGCACATGATCGCGCCCTTGCCGGCCGCGAGCCCGCTCGCCTTCACCACGAGCGGCTCGGCGTGACGATCCACGTACGCCAGCGCGGCGTGCAGCTCGTCGAAGGTGCGGCTCGGCGCGGTCGGGATGCCGGCGGCGGTCATCACTTCTTTGGCAAAGGCCTTGGACGCTTCGATCCGGGCGGCGGCGGCCGAAGGTCCGAAGACCAGCCGGCCCGCCGAGCGCAGCCGGTCCGCGAGGCCTTTGGCGAGGGGAGCTTCCGGCCCGATGATGATGAGCTCGATGGCGTGGGTCGTGGCCGCCGCGACGAGCCGATCGGCATCGTCGGGGCCGATGGGGAGATTGGTTCCCAGCTCCGCGGTCCCCGGATTCCCGGGCGCGCAATAGAGGTCTGCAGCGGCAAGGTCGCGGCGGAGAGACCAGCAGAGCGCGTGCTCGCGGCCGCCTCCCCCGACGACCAGGACTTTCATTTCTGCTGGGCCTTGCGGAAGGCCTCGCGGGCGGAAGCGGCCGCCTTCTTGGCCGCATCGGCCACCTTCTCCATCGTCTCGCGCGCCTCGGTGGCGTAGTAGTCCTTCGCGTGCTGGAAATCGGTCTTGAGGGGGCGTTGCTTGGCTTCGGCACCCCGCTTGATGTACTCACCGCGCAGGATGCGCTCGTAGTCTCCGCCGGCAATCCATTTCTGCAGCTCCGCGGCCCGCACCGTATTCATCGGATGGGTCAGCGCGAGGGTGTTGAGAATCTTGTAGACGAGGTCGAGCCCCTCGTTGGTGGCGACGTACTCGTTGGCCTGGGCGATGAACGGATCCAGCGCCATTTGACCGGCCTCGAGCGCGCCGCGGTAGGCGCCGGCCATTTTCATGAAAAGCTGCTGCGAGGCGAGAATGTTCTGGCTCCCCAGCAGCCCGGCCCGGTCGGCGGAGAGCTCCGCCTTGCGGGACCACTCGAGAATGGCGAGCCGAATCGGGAGCAGCGCGATGCCGGCAAGCAGCGGCAGCGAAGCCAGACTCACGAAGAGCAGAATCTCCGCGATGGTGCGGTAGAGCGAATGGCCGCTCACCACATGCCCCATTTCGTGCGCGATGAGCGCGCGAAGCTCTTCCTCATCCAGCAGCTCGAGCGCAGCGGAATGGAGCACGATGAAGGGGTCGTCCACACCGTAGGCGCCGGCATTGAAGACCGGCGTCTGCGAAACGTAGAGCTCGGGCAGCGTGTGCCAATCGAAGGTGGCGGCGACCTCCACATGCAACCCGTGCGCGAGCGGGTACTGTTGCGGGCCGGCGCGCACGGCGTTGCCCTGAAAGAGCAGGCGGATGCCGCGTTCTCCTCCCAGCAGGGCTATGACTTTGCGGACCACGTCGTCGAAGCCCGGCACGGCGCGGAGGGCCTGGAGCGCGGCGCGATCGGCAGGGTGCTCCCAGGAGACCCCGGCGATCTGGGGAAGCGCAACGCGCGTACGGCGGGCGGGAAGAGAAGTCATGATCGGCTCTGGCTAGAAGGATAAACTGATTTACGACCGGGCCAGCAGGGAGGATTCAAGCTAGTTCTTGCGCGTGCTCCGCTCCAGCGAGTCGAGCGCGGCTTTCACCCGCGCGACTTGCGGAGCCAGCTCCTGCTCGGCATCCGCGCGGAGGGCGAGGTATTTGCGGTACGCCCGCATCGCGCCGTCTTTGTCGCCGGTCTTCTCAGCCAGCCTGCCCTCTTCGCGCAGCAGAGTGGCTTGCGCGACCAGCACCCGGGGTTCCCCGATATCGGTGATGTAGAGCCGCCGCCGGGTCGCGGTGAGTGCTCGCCCCGGCTCGTGCAATTCCTCCCAGTAGCGCGCAGCGGTCAGATTCGCCGCCGCTTGAAGCCAGGACAGCGCGGACATCCCCCGCACCAGGGAATCGAGTGCTTCGACCCGGTCGCGCAGGTCGGGCCGCCGCTCTGCGGCTGCAAGCTGAGTCTCCAGGACCCTGGCACACAGCAATGGATAGTTCGCGTGTTCACCCCCCAGTGCCGCCACCCGGCTCAGGGCGTCAATGGCGGCCGGCACCCGCTCGAGCTCACCGCGCGAAATCCACCACAGACTTGCCGCGCACACCTCGTAAGCGGGATCGTTCCCTTGCCCCGTGAACGGTGACAGCCTCCCCATGACGAGGGTTTGCCCGCGTATTTCCCGGGCGGCAAGCGTCGTGTCGGCATCCCAGAAGAGCGCGTTCACCACTTCGCTGAGCCGATCCAGGGCGCGAAAGGGATGGTCGGCGATCCAGCGCTGGGTCAGGCCGACCGCTTCACGAGGCCGGCCGCGGTTGAGGGCGATTTCCACGCGCTTGACATACCCCCACCGCATATCGCTCCAGAGGCCGCTCCTCGACCACAGCGCTTGTGCGGCGCGCAGCCCGTCGTCCAGCGCCACTCCGTCGAACTGGGTCACGTTCACGATACGCTGCAGTGTCGCCTGACTGAGACTGTCGAGGCGGGCCCTTACTTTCCGAAGCTCGCGCTGCTCTCCCAGCGCCACCGCCACGCGCCAGCGATAGTAATCCGCCAGATCGCCGACCGAGTCCAACGCGAAGTACTTCTTCCCCAGGGCGCGAACTTCCGTGGTGTCGCCCGCGCTCGCCGCGAGGTCGAGCAGGTGGCCGGTTGCCGGTACGAAACTGGGCTCGAGCTCGAGCGCCCGGTGAAAGGCGCCACGCGCTCGCTGCAGGATGTCAGGGGTGCCAGTCCAGGGACCGTCGTGGAACAGGCTCTCTCCGAGTTGGAACCAACGCTCGGGTCGATCGGGAGCGGCCTGCACCGCGTACCCCCATGCGGCGAGTCTCTCGGGAATGCTCGCGCTGGAACCGGCGAGCGCGCCGAGATACAGCCGGTCTGCTGCGTTCAGCCGATCGCGTCCGGCCTGCGCCAATTGGATGCCACGAGACCGCAGCGAGTCACCGCCCACGGAAGCCAAGCCGAGTGCCGCCGGAAGAAAACTGGAATCGGCCCGGAGAACTTCGGCATAATGGCGCGCGGCGCTGTCCATTTCGCCTCGGAAGAACGCCCGGCGTGCCGAGAGATACGTCCCTATTACCGGCAGGGGCATCGCTGCGAGCGCCTGCGTGAACTCCGGAGGCTCTCCGGCGGTGGTGGCCAGTAGTTGTCCCAGGGCGCGATCGACCAGCGGAATCAGGCTGTCGCGGCTCCCGGTGAGTTTCTGGAATTGGGCGAGGACCTGACCGGAGGCTGCGCGCCGCAGCCTCGCGCTCAGGACCAGCTGACTGCCGATCCGGGTGAGCTCACCGGTGAGTCGCAGCCCGGCAGCCGCCGAATCGGGCACTGCTCGCGGTCCGCCTTCACCCGTCAAATGCTGCTCCATCAAGCCGGCCACTTCGCCTGCCAGGCGGACGAGTCCGCTGTCGCCAGCGTCGGTCGCCCGGAAGGGCAGCACGGCAACCAGATCCGGATTCGGCGCGATGCGGTGCACCGCGCCCTTCGGCGACCACGGCGCGAGCGCTACCAGCACCACCAGCGCCAAGCCTGCCAGCGCGCCCGAGGCGAATACCCAGCGCTGCTGCACCCGCCGGCGGGCCGCGGAGGGCTGGACCGGTATCTCCTGCGAGATCCGGTCCGGAGCGAGCGCCGCGGCAAACTCCTCCGCCGTGCCGAAGCGATCGGCGGGCAGCTTGGCCATCGCGCGGTGAATCGCCTGCTCCACCGCCCAGGGCACCGTCTCCCGCACGGCCCGCGCGCTGGGGACGCGCTCGACCGAGTGGCGCGCCAGCACCGCTTGGGCCGAGCGGCCGCTGAAGGGCGGTTCGCCCACCAGCATCTCGTAGAGCACGCAGCCCAGACTGTAGAGGTCGGCGCGGCCGTCCAGCTGACCGTAGCCGCCGCTCTGTTCCGGGCTCATGTACGCGGGCGTGCCGAGCGCAAAGCCGGTGGAGGTGAGCTTCTCCGCCCCGGTCTCCTCCAGTGCCTGAGCGATCCCGAAGTCCGCCACGAAGGCGTTGCCGCTGGAGAGCAGAATATTCCCGGGCTTGATGTCGCGATGGACAATGCCGCGGCTATGGGCGTGCTGCAGCGCATTGGCAACCTGGCGGGTAATCGCAATCGCCTGCTCGATCGGGAGCGGTCCTTCGCGGGTTAGGCGGCTGGCGAGCGACTCCCCTTCGACGTACGGCATCACGTAGTAGTACAGCCCCTCCGCTTCTCCCGAATCGTACAGGGCCAGGATGTTGGGATGGCTCAGATTCGCGGCGGTGCGGATCTCGCGGACGAAACGCCCGGTTCCGAACGCGGCGGCGATCTCGGGCAGAAACACCTTGACGGCCACTAGGCGGCCGTGGCGGAGATCCCTCGCCAGAAACACCTGCGCCATGCCGCCCTGACCCAGCAGCCGCTCCACCGCGTAGTTGCCGGCGAGGGCGGACTCGAGTCGCCCCTGCAGCTCAGCCATGACCGACAGGCAGAGGCGGGGGCCAGCCCTCATTGGCGAAGAATGGCATCGCCGCGTGCTCGGGCTGCCCCAGGTCCGCAGCGAGGAGCACGATCCCGGGGGTGCCCTTGAAGAGACTTAGCGGCCGCTCCCACCGGTGCGCGCTGTCGCTGATCGCGCTCATGGCCCGGGCGGCCAGGACCTCGGCGCGCTGTAGCCATTCCGGCTCGCCACTATGCTGGTAGAGATTGAGTAGCCCGTAGGCCCGGCCCGCGAGCCCGCAGCAGAGATTGGGAAGCGTGCCCCGCCCCTCCCAGGCGCTCCAGCCACACGCAAAGGCGAGCTCGCGAAACTCCGCCGCCTTGAATCGCTCGTACGCCAGCGTCCACAAGTGGATGAGTCCCGCGGCGCCGTTGCACCATCCCACGACGTCCTCCCCGGCATCGGGGCCCGGCCAATGTGCTCCACGCCCGCGCGGCTCCGCGGCGGCAGCGAAGCGCTCCAGCCGGGCGGGCAGCTCCGCGGGAGCGCCTGCTCCGGCGGCGCGAGTCCAGCGGAGCGTTGCATACAGGATTCCGCCCCAGCCGTGGGCGATCCCCGAGCTGGTAATCCTGGTGTTGTCCAGCCTTTGCCACAGCTCAGCAACCGTTTCATTGCCCAGAGTGCGCAACGCTGCCGCGGAGCTAGCGAGGCTCGATCCCAGCGCCTCGAGCAGCAAGGTGCAGCCAAGCAGCGTCGCGCTCCGCCCCAGGGTGAGATCCAGCGCGTCGCAAGGCTGGCGCGATGTCGCGACAAAGCCGGCGATCGCCGTCTCGGCGGCGAACGGTTCTCCCAGGGCGAGTGCGATGAGCGCCCGCACCAGCTGCACCCCGGTGATCGCATGAAAGGGCGACACCGTGCCGAGCTGTTCGGGCACCAGCTCGGTTCCCGGTGCGGTGAACGCCGTGGCGGCGGCGCTGTCGGCCTCTATCCGGGTCAGCCAGACATCGGCGAGGGAGAGGGCTTCGGGATCGTCTCGCTGACACGCCAGCCGGTACAACGCATACGCGACGCCTGCCGCTCCCAACATGACGGAGCCGGTGGGAGGCGGCAGCTCGCGGCTGTCGGCATCGCGAGCTTCGGTGAGGAAGCGTCGCACGAGCTTTTCCCGGGTCGCCTGCCGTGAGGCGGAGCCGGACGACGGCTGCGGAGGCGGGACCCGGCGGAGCGCAGAGACCAGCGTCCCCATCCGAGGATGGCGCTGCTCTGGCGCCTTGGCGAGTGCCCGCTGCAGCACGGCTTCCAGCTCCGGCCAGGGTGCCATACCTCGGCGCGAGAACGGCAGCGGCCCCTCGGTGAGGATCTGTCGCAGCATGGTTTCGCGATCGAGCCCGAAGTCCGCATAGGGCGCACCCGTCAGCAGCGCGTAGAGCACTGACCCCACAGCGTGCACTTCGCTCTCGCGGGTCGGAGCGGGAGGATCCCGCCCTTCGAGGAGCGCCGCGGCATGTTCCGGCGTGAAGTATGGTGCCACCGCGCCGCGGGCCGCCCGCCCGCCGAGCCGGAGCGGCGCTAGCGGAGTGGCAAGTCCGAAGTCCAGGATCGTCACCTCGCCCCGCCGGCCGATCAGCAGGTTTTCCGGATGGACATCTCCATGGAGAACCCCGCGCCGGTGCAGCCGGGCATAGGCCCGCGCGATGCGATGCGCGAGGTCGAGCAACGGTCCGGATCCGCTCAGCACTGAGCGCTCGCGCAGCTCCCTGAAGGCAATCCGGGAGCTGACCCCGATACACCAGGAAAGCGCCAGCCACGGACGCCCAGCGTGCCTGCCCCGGGCGACCAGCTCCGGTGCTCCCGCCCCCGCGAGATGCTTCAGGGTCGCGGCCTCGCGATCCAGGGCGGGCCCGGCCTCGGGCACCCGCCCGGGCCGGGTCAGCTTGATCGCCAGCAACTTTCCCTCCTGGCTTCTGGCCTGATACAGCTCCGTGTCGTCGCGCAGCTGGAGCAGTTCCAGGACTGCGAATGGTCCGATGCGGTCGCCCCGCTCCCGGGTTGGCAGGATCGGCGCGGCGTCGGGAGAGGAAACCGGCACCAGAAAGCGGTCGTTGAAGCATTCGCGGAGCAACGGAAAGGCTTGGTTGAGTACCAGGCCGGCATCCAGCGCGAGACGTGCCGCGTATGACGACACGGCCTCCGCGACCAGCTGGGCCGTGCGAAACTCCGCCAGCAACGCCGCGCTCGATGCGCTGACCAGCTTGGCATGGGCGCGGCCGCGCGGCCGCGTCAGGGCATATTCCCCATTCCTGGCCTTGAGGCGGGCGCGCACGCCGGTGCTGAGCTCCGCGACCGGAGTGAGCGCCACGTCCACCGGGAGGACGAGTCGTTCAGTGATCGACATCGGTGTCGGCTGGGGTGTCGAACCACGCTGGGGCGGTCCAGGTTTCCGGATTCACTCCATCCAGCCTAACCCGGTCGAGCGCGTACTGCCAGGCAAGCCCTCCCCTGCCCGCCGCGATGGCCGATGCCATGGCGACGCCCAGCCGTGCGGTGATCCAGCGGCGCCAGCTCAATTGCCTGAGCGGCCCGGGCGGCTCGGCCTCGCTGCCCGGATCGATCCCCCAGGAGGCCAGCCCGTCGCCGAACAGCTCGGAGGTGAAGGGAACTCCCTGGGCGGCCACGCCCGCGAGCGCCGGGCGCAGCCGATCCGCCGCTTCGAGCAGCTGGTCCCGGCTCAGGAAATAGACGACCAGCTTTTCCGAGCGGAGCAGGGTCGGAAGATTGTTCCCCGCCTTGAGGGCGAAGGGAGCGCAACGGTTTCCGGCGAGCCCCAGGACCGCACAGGTCGCCGCGCCGAGCGCCGCTGGCTCCGGACTGAGGTACAGCTTGTAGGTCGGTGCCCTGGGTAAAGGCGCGGGAGCATTGGGGCGCTCCCAGGCGCGCCAGCTCACCCCGCCCTCGGTAGTGATAAAGCTCGTCCAGGCGGACTTGGTAACGCGAGCTTTCTCGAACAGCAGGGTGATTGCATCCGAATCCGGAAAGCGGCGCTGCCACGCCGGGGAATTCGGGAGCGTGTTATAGCGGTAGAGACACTTGCTGATGAGGCGGGGGTCTGGAAGGGCGAGAGCCGAGGCACAGCGTAACGCATCCAGCGAGATCCGGCCTAGGGCGCCGCGCGGCGCGGGCGCGGCATTCGCGAAGAAGACCGCGTGCGTCTCGGGGCCGGAGTGAAAGCCGTCGTCGTATTCGAGCTCGAGGATTCCATCGAGGACCAGCCGCGCCCCTGCCGCCCCCGTCACGCCTGCCGGTAATGGTGCCGGCTCGGCAAGAGCGGCGAACAATTCGGCGGTTTCCCGGCTCACCAGTTGAACCCGGTGCCACCCCTCGTGAGTTGGCACCAGGGTGCCGGCCCAGTCCGAGGGCCCGTCGTCGTGAGCTTCCGCGGGTGCCACGCTGGGCTCGAGCCGATAGTGCCGGGAGGCGCGGACGCGCGCCCGGGCGAGCAGCTCTTGGGCAGGTTCTCTCATGGTAGGAAAACAAACGGCGGTGGGCCAAGGGTCGGCAAGAGCCGGCCGCTCAGCCCGCCGCCGGGCCGCGCTAGCACTTCTCGCTCAGCGGCTCGCGCGCAGCTGCTCCTGCAGGGCGAGGAGATCGTCATGGTCCGCCAGTTCCTTCCCGGGCTTCGGCTTCGGCTTGGGCCGCTGGGTTGAGGTACCGGTGTTGGTGCATCCGCCGCAATCGCCGGTCAGACTCTCGACTTCCGGCAACTCGCTAACCATCAGGTCCCGGCTGGCGAACTCTTGCATGGCGCTCTCCTCTATTGGATGGGCTTGGGCTCGTCGGGGATATACGGCGCGCTCACGTGCTTGTCAAGCAACCGCTTGCGGGATCGGGACTTCGCCGGTACCCTCTGGTCCATCGCTATGCCCGCCTCATCGCCGGCACCCTTTGCCCTCCAGAGCGTCGCGTTCGGGTATCCGGATAACCCGGGCGCGATCCCGCTCCGCGATCCTGTTTCGCTCTCCTTTCTCGGCGACCAGCCGGAATGGAACGCCGCCGGCCGCGGGGTCCCGGCTGCCTTCGTGCGGGCAACCCGAGCCACAATTCGTGTGGTCTTTGCTCGTGCGAGCGGCCAACCGATTCCCCAAGGAGTCTGGCGGATCGGCGCTCGCGGCCAGTCGGGTCCGGGCATCGCTGAGCGCGAGCTCGCCGTCGCGTTCGATTCGGCCGGTCAGACCGGCCCACTGGAGTTTCGGCTCGACGCTGCGCTTCCCGATTCGATCGGCAAAGCCGCGCTGGAATGGAGCTGGTGGGCCAGCGACGGTAACACCACCTACACGCTGGGCGTAACGCGCCATGAGCTCCTGCTCGCGTGGAAGCCGGCG
Source organism: Gemmatimonadales bacterium (assembly GCA_036007005.1). Lineage (GTDB taxonomy): Bacteria > Gemmatimonadota > Gemmatimonadetes > Gemmatimonadales > GWC2-71-9 > JABFSM01. The sequence continues at coordinate 6,947 of DASYPD010000020.1, read as the reverse complement.
ATCGCGCCCGCGGTGTGGCTTTCGCCCAAAGAGCCTCGCGACGGGCCGCCGGATCAGCCGGCCGCGAACTGGACCTATCTGCCCATCATGCAGTGGACCTGCGAGTGGGCGGAGGGGAAGGACTCCCCGGAAAAGATCTGCGATGCGATCCTCGCTGGTTTGCCCGAATCAGGGCTCCGATACGCGGTGGGAGCCTGGAATGTCTCTGCGATGCTCCAGAAGCATGGCGGCTACTGCGGCGGGTGGTTCCGGATGTTTCAGGCCATGGCGGGTGCCCACGGCATCATGCTCGAGCGCCGCTTCATGGCCGTGGACTGGCGCAGGGAGCCAGCCGAGCAGGCGCGCTGGTGCGCGATCGTCGTCGAGGCGCCAGGCTTGAATCGGAAGGAGCCTGAAGAAAACGCGAGCACCTTTCATGACATCGACGAGCGGCTCACCGAGAGCAGCCCGGTCGAGCGGCATCACCAGCGTCGCTATCGGTTCTGGGGAATCCCCGGGAAGGTCTTGGACGGGCACTGCATCAACTTCCTGCGCTGGGAGGGACGCTGGATCCTGTACGACGCGTCTTTCGGGATTCGAGCCGAGCTGAGGGAGTTTTCGCTTCCCGCCAGCGATCCGACTCATGCGCTGCCGGTCGAGGCCCTGGGAGATTTCAAGGAAGCCTATCTCGACCTCGCCGTGAACTTCATGCTCGGCTCGCTGGAACACGAGGGGAAGCTGTTCCTCACCCAGCATCCCGACCCACAGGACCCCGGCTTTCAGAACGGCGTCACCCGGAACGGGCTGTCCCTCGATACCACGCGGATCCCCAAGCGCGACGCGTTGATCACCTTCTACTGGATCTGAGAACATGGCGCTCGCCCACGAGCATCTCGAGCGAATGCTGAGCGGGTTGGCACAGGGGGGACGGCCCTATGGGTGGCAGCACATGCTGGGCGCCCTGCAGGTGGTGTGTGGCGAGCGCTCCAGCGAGTCGGAAGCCGTGCTCCGGAAAGCGGCGAGCTACGAGGGGCGTTGCCGGTTGGATGAAGCAGCGGGACTGCCCCATTCGATGAGTCCCGAGGACCTGCTGCGCTCCATCGCGCTGCAGACCCTCGGGGAGTGGGATCGCGACCGGCACCGCGATGTCATCGCTCGCGCGGCCGAGCTGGCGGACTCGGATCATGTGGCCGTGATCGCGCGGCAGTACCTGGCTTAGCGGGCGGCCGGGTGAGCTGCCCGGCCAGCCAGACCAGTGTCGCGGCGGTATGCGTCCGCCAGTACGCCCACTGATGCGCCCCGTCGCGCTCGTAATACTCGTGCGGCACTCCCAGGGTAGTCAGCGCCGCGTCGAGTGCGCGGTTCTGATCGATGTAGGGATCATCCCGCCCGACATCGAGCCGGATCGCCGGCAACGGGCCGCCTGACTGTTGCAGGACCCGGGCAGCACGCTCCGGGTCATAGCGCGACCAGAGTGCCGTGTCGATGCCATAGCGCCGCCGGCCCGGCTGCGGGCTCCCCAGCGCCTGGTCCAGCTCGTCGAAGGAGGCGGCGTGGCGCGCGGGGGCTCGATAGGGATGCGGCCCGATGTAGAACGGGGCCGCCAGGGCGGAGAAGGCCGCGGTGGCGGAGAAGCTCCGGGGGTAGGTCAGCGCGAGCGTCAACGCTCCGGTGCCGCCCATGCTCAGCCCCATTAACCCGCGATGGGCTCGGTCCCCGAGCGTCCGATACGCCGAGTCGACGTGCGCCACCAGATCCCCGGCGAGGTAATCCCCGTAGCGCGACGTCGCTACGCAGAACGTGGTCGCCGCCTCGGCGAGCTCGGCGTTCCGGGCGCAGTCTTGATATCCCGGCGAGATCGCCCAGTTCGCCCAGAAGCTGTTGTCTCCGTCGGGCATGACGAAGATCAGCTCCGGCACCCCTCGACCGAAGACCGAATCCGCGATGACGTTGAGGTCGCCCCGGGCGACCCAGTCGGCCTCGTTGCCCGTGGCGCCGTGCAGCACGTAGACAACCGGATAGCGCTTGCGGGATGCCTGCCGGTAGGACGGCGGCAGATAGACCAGATAGCGCTTGCGGACCCCGAGCGAGCGGGAAAAGAAGCTTTCCACGCCGAGGGTTCCGTGCGGGCCAACCTCAGGGGATACCGGCGTGGGCGACGCGGTGGGCCGGCACGCCATGAGCAGGCTGAGGCCGAGCAGCGCCCCTCGCCCGAGGGTCATCCCATCGCCTGCTCGAGGTCCGCGATCAGGTCCGCGACTTCCTCGATGCCCACGCTGAGCCGGACCAGGGAATCGGTCAGGCCCATCGCCTGGCGCATCTCGAGTGGCACGGAAGCATGGGTCATCGAGGCGGGATGCCCGATCAGGCTCTCCACCCCGCCCAGCGATTCCGCGAGCTGAAAGAGCTTGACGCGCTCCACGATCCGCCGGGCGAGCCCCACATCTCCCGGATCGAACGAGACCATCCCGCCGAATCCGGTCATCTGGTGCCGGGCGAGCTCGTGCTGCGGGTGCGATGCTAACCCGGGGTAGTACAGCTTTTTCACGAGCGGGTGCCTCGCGAGCCAGTCGGCGATGCGGCGGCCGTTGGCATCATGCTCGCGCATCCGCAAGGGCAGCGTCTTGGTGCCGCGGAGCGCGAGCCAGCAGTCCATCGGGCCGGGCACGGCTCCGCTCGCGTTCTGGATGAAACCAAGCCGCTCGGCGAGGTCGTCCCGGCTGGTGACCAGCATGCCCCCGACCATGTCGCTGTGGCCGTTCAGGTACTTGGTGGTCGAGTGCAGCACCAGCTCGCAGCCCAGCTCGAGCGGGCGCTGGAAGATCGGGGTGGCGAAGGTGTTGTCGACCGCGGCGATTAACCCGCGGGACGCCGCGAGGTCTGCTACGGCCCGCAGATCGGTGAGAAACATCATCGGGTTGGTCGGGGTCTCGCAGTAGATCAAGCGAGTGGCCGGCGTCAGCGCCCGCTCAATGTTGCGCACGTCGCGGGTATCCACGAAGCTGAAGCTGAGCCCGTACCCCGCGAAGACCTGCGTCATCAGCCGGTGCGAGCCTCCGTAGAGGTTGTCCCCCGAAACGATGTGATCGCCGGCGTGGAAGAGCTTGAGCAGGGCGTCGAGCGCGGCGAGGCCCGACCCGAAGGCGAAGCCGTAGCTGCCGCCCTCGAGCGCCGCCACGTTCCGCTCCAGCGCCTCGCGGGTGGGATTTTGTGTGCGGGCATACTCGTAACCCTTGTGCCGGCCCAGTCCTTCCTGGCGGTAGGTCGAGGTCTGATAGATCGGCGTCATCACCGCGCCCGCCAGCAGGTCGTCGATCTGTCCGGCGTGGACTGCGCGGGTGGCGAGGGCGTGCTCGTGGTCGCTCGGGAGGACGCGGGTCATTTGGCTAGGGGCTAGGGACTAGGGTCTAGGGGCTAGGGCTATGGGCTATTGGCTATTGGCTATTGGCTATTGGTCGCTTAGCTATCAAGCAACCGCGAGCGGCAGAAGAATAGCCTATCGCGGCTCTCCCATAGCCCATAGCCAATAGCCAAGAGCTCCCCCTGGGCCAAATCCAGCTCGCCGTCCGAATGCTCGAGAAGAAGGACATCTACACCCGCGGTCATTCACGGCGGGTAAGCCGCTACGCGGTGAAGACCGCGGTCCTGCTGGGCTTTTCCGGGAGCACGCTCGACCAGATTCGCCTCGGCGGAGAGCTGCACGATATCGGCAAGATCGGCACCCGCGACTCAGTGCTGCAGAAGGCCGGGCCGCTCACCGCGGGCGAATTCGAGGAGATCAAGCGCCACGTCCTCGAGGGCGAAGGTATCCTGGAGCCGCTGCGCCGGGAGAATCCCCTGGTGCTCCAGATCGTGCGCAGTCATCACGAACGGCTCGACGGCAGCGGCTTTCCCGACGGCCTCAAGGGGGAGGCGATTCCCCTCTGCGTCCGGATCGTGGCGGTGGTGGATGCCTTCGACGCCATGACCACCAATCGCTCCTATCGCAGCCCTCGGCCCCCCGGCGAGGCGCTCGAAGAATTGCGCCGTTTTGCCGGGGTGCACTTCGACAGCGAGGTGCTCTGCGCGTTTCAGACGGCCTTCCCGGATCCGGAGCGGCTGCCGATCTCGGTCGGACAGTGAGCGGTGAGCAGTGAGCAGTTAGCGGGAACCCCGCGCTCACCGTTTACCGCTCACCGCTTACCGCTCACCGCTTACCTTTGAACCGATGTCCCAAACCCTCATGATCTCGGTGTCCGGCATCCGCGGCATCGTCGGGAGCGACCTGACTCCGGAGCTGGTCGCCCGCCACGCCGCGGCGTTCGGGGCCTGGAGCCGGGCCGCCGGAAACTCCTGCATCGTGCTGGCTCGGGATGCCCGCACCAGCGGCGCGATGTTCGCCCAGGCGGCGGCGGCCGGTTTGCTCTCCGTCGGTTGCGAAGTGATCGAGCTCGGCGTCGTTCCCACCCCCACCGCGCAGCTCGCGGTCGAGCACCATCGGGCGGGCGCGGGGCTGATCATCACCGCCAGCCACAATCCGGTGGAGTGGAACGCCCTCAAGTTCGTGGGGCCCGACGGCATCTTTCTGGACGCCACGACCGGTGCGGCGGTGCGCGCCCTCGCCGAGGAGGGTCCGCCGCGGGTTAGCTGGAATCAGATCGCACGCGTGCGTCCCGATGCGGGCGCCATCGAGCGCCACGTGGAGGCGGTGCTGGCCCGGCCCGAAGTCCAGCTCGACGCGATTCGCCGGGCCCGCTTCCGGGTGGCGCTCGACTGCGTGCGCGGCGCGGGCGGCGCCATCCTCCCTCAGCTCCTGGAACGTTTGGGCTGCGAAGTCGTCGGCATCAATCTCGAGACGGACGGCCGCTTCCCGCGGGAGCCCGAGCCGATTCCCGAGAACCTCGCTGAGCTCTCCGCGCTGGTCACCGCCTCGGGTGCGCACGTCGGCATGGCCGTCGATCCCGACGTCGATCGGCTTGCGCTCGTCGATGAGCGGGGGACGCCGATCGGCGAGGACTACACCCTGGCGTTCGCGGTGCGGGCGGTGCTGGGAAAGTCGGAAAGTCTTCCGACCGTCGTCGCCAACCTCTCTACCAGCCTCGTCGTCGAGGACGCCGCACGGGACGGCGGGGCTCGTTTCGTCCGTGCTCCCGTCGGCGAGTCTCACGTCGCCAGAGCGATACAGGCGGAGGGCGCTCTCATCGGTGGTGAGGGGAACGGCGGAGTCATCCTTCCTGCTCTCCACGTGGGCCGCGATGCGCCCCTGGGGGTGGCGTTGATCTTGCAGTACCTTGCACAGGTAGGCCGACCCGTTTCTGCCCTGGTCGCAGCGGCGCCCCAGTACCGGATCGTGAAGGCTAAACTCAAACGGGGCGCAGATTTGCCGAGCGCGTTTGCGGCTCTCAAGGGGCGGTTTCCCGCGGCGGTGGTGGATGAGCGCGATGGGCTTCGTCTGGCCTGGCAGGACCGCTGGCTGCATCTGCGCCAGTCCGGGACCGAGCCGGTGATTCGAATCATCGCCGAGGCACCGAGCGAGGGTGAGGCCGAGGCACTGGTGAACGCGGTCCGGTCGTTCCTTTAGCTGCGAGGTCGTGGCACGATGTGCGGTATCGTCGGCTACATCGGACCCCGACAGGCCTCTCCGATTCTGATCGAGGGGCTGCGGCGCATGGAATATCGCGGGTACGATTCCGCCGGCGTTGCGGTGATCAACGGGGACGGCATCAAGGTCCGCAAGACCGCCGGCAAGCTTTCCGCGCTGATCGAGAATCTTCGCAGTGAGCCTCCCCAAGGCACCATCGGCGTCGGCCACACGCGCTGGGCGACGCATGGCGCTCCCACGACGCCTAACGCGCATCCCCATCTCGATCGCTCCGGCCGGATCGCCGTCATCCATAACGGCATCATCGAGAATGCGCCGCAGATCCGGAAGGCGCTCGTGAAGCGCGGCCACAGCTTCACCTCTGAGACGGACACCGAGGTGCTCGCGCACCTGATCGGAGTGTATTACGGCGGCAATCTCGAGCGCGCGGTGGAAGAGGCGCTCTGGGATGTCGAGGGCGCCTATGGCATCGCGGTGATCTCTGCTGCCGAGCCCGATACGCTGGTCGCCGCGCGGAACGGCTCGCCGCTCCTGGTGGGCGTCGGCGACGGCGAGTACTTCGTGGCGTCCGACGCCTCGGCGATCCTCGAGCACACCCGCAGCGTGGTCTATCTCGACGACGGAGAAATGGCGGTGCTCACCCGGGACGGCTATCGGGTGCGCAACCTCACCGAGACCCACCTCGCCAAGCCCGTGAACCAGATCGAGTGGGACCTCGCCACGATCGAACGGGGCGGCTATTCCCATTTCATGCTCAAGGAGATCTTCGAGCAGCCCGACAGCCTGACCAACACGCTGCGCGGGCACCTGCTCGAGGAGGAAGGCAGCGCACGGCTCCGCGGGCTCAACCTCAGCGACGAGGAGCTGAAGCGTTTTACCCGCGTGGTCATCACCGCCTGCGGCACCTCCTGGCACGCCGCGCTCATCGGCGAGTACATCTTCGAAGAGCTGGCCCGGGTCCCCTGCGAAGTGGAGTACGCCTCCGAGTTCCGCTACCGCAATCCGGTGGTGGACGAGTCCACCCTCGTCATCGCGGTGTCGCAATCGGGCGAGACTGCTGATACGCTCGCTGCGGTGCGCGAGGCCAAGCGGCGCGGGGCGCGCAGCCTGGGTCTCGTGAACGTCGTGGGATCGAGCATCGCGCGCGAAGTGCAGGGCGGGCTCTACCTGCGGGCTGGCCCGGAGATCGGGGTCGCCAGCACCAAAGCCTTCAACAGCCAGGTGGCCGCGCTGGCGATGGTGGCGCTGCGGCTGGCGCGGCTGCGCGCTCTGAGCGTTCTCCAGGGCCGGGAATTCATCGAGGCGCTCCAGGCGCTGCCCGACCAGATCCGGCACATGCTGGCGCGGGCGCCAGACGTGGAGAAGCTGGCCGATCGCTTTGCCGAAG
>DASYPD010000019.1:0-1961 GCA_036007005.1 Gemmatimonadales bacterium | reverse complement strand
ATCCCCCAGTCCCTTAGCTCCCTAGCCCCTAGCTCCCTAGCCCCATAGCCCCTAGCTCATTGCCCAAACGCATCCTTTTCTTCGCCGCCCCCCTGTACGAGGACCTCGAGCTCTGGTACCCCAAGATCCGGCTCGAGGAGGAGGGGCATGCCACCACCGTGGCGGGGCTGGGTGAGCCGACCTATTACGGCAAGCGCGGCTATCCCGTCACCCCTGACGCAACCGTGGACGAAGTGGTGGCGCGGGCGTTCGACGCCCTGGTCATCCCCGGCGGCTATGCCCCGGATATCCTGCGCCGCTCGAGTCGTGTGCTCGAGTTGACCCGGGAGATCTACGATGCGGGCAAACCGATCGCCTTCATCTGCCACGCCGGCTGGGTGCCGATCTCGGCGGGGATCGTGCGGGGCAAGCGCGGCACCAGCGTCGGCGCCATCAGGGACGACCTGGTGAACGCCGGAATGCTCTGGGAGGATTCGCCGGTGGTGGTGGACGGCAATCTGATCACCAGCCGCGGACCGGGGGACCTGCCGCAGTTCTGCAAGGCGCTGCTGGCGGCGCTGGCCGCAAAGCCCTGATGTCGCTCGCCGACTCCCAGCAGCGGGTCGACGTCTGGATCGCGCAATTCGAAGAGGGCTACTTCCATCCGCTGACGAACCTCGCTCGATTGAGCGAGGAGGTCGGGGAGCTGGCGCGTGAGATCAATCACCGCTTCGGGCAGAAAGCGAAGAAGCGGGAGGAGCCCGAGGGCGATCTCGCGATGGAGCTGGCAGATATTCTCTTTGTGCTGATCTGCATCGCCAACCGGGAAGGGATCGACTTGCAGCAAGCCTTCGAGCGGATGATGGAAAAGGTGGAACAGCGCGATGCCGAGCGCTGGACCCGAAAAGCAGTGAGTAGTGAGTAGTGAGTAGGGAATAGGGTACTTCCCTACTCCCTACCCCCTATTCCCTACTCCCATTCTTTCGGTGAGTCCTGCAGCTCCGCGAGCAGCACGAGGTAACTCGCGTAGCGCTCCACGTGAATGGCGCCACCGTCCACCGCGGCACGGACTGCGCAACCCGGTTCGGTCCGGTGGGTGCAATCCGCGAACTTGCAGTGCTCGAGCAAGCTCTTCATTTCCGGGAAGCAGCTCGCCAGCTCGCGAGGCTCGATTCCCCACAAGCCGACCTCGCTGAATCCCGGCGTATCCACCAGCCAGCCGCCGCCATCGAGCGGCACCAGCACCGCCGCGACGGTGGTGTTCTTGCCGCGGCGGATGCGCTCGCTGATCTCGCGGGTGCGGAGCGCGAGACCGGGCTGCAGCCGGTTGAGCAGCGAGGATTTTCCGACCCCTGAGGCTCCGGTGAGCAGCGATTCCTTTCCCCGGAGCTCCGCGAACAGCCGCTCGAGTCCGGCGCCGGTACGCGTGCTCACCAGGTACACTTCATAACCCGCTTGCCGGTAGCGCTCCACCAGCGCCGCGCCCGGGTCGAGCTCGATCTTGTTGATGACCAGGGCGACCGGGATCTCGTTCGCTTCGGCGATGGCGCAAAGCCGGTCGATCAGCTGCGGCACCGGCGGTGGGTCGGCCACGGCGGTCACCACGAAGACCCGGTCGAGATTGGCCGCGACGGGACGGTTGCCACGACCAGAGGGCGTCCGACGCTCGAGCAGGTTGCGGCGCGGCTCGACGCCCGTGATGCCGAAGATGCCGCGCTCCCCCCCTCCCCCGTCGTCGAGGGTGACGCGGTCCCCCACCACCACGCGATCGTGGGCGCTGCGCCGGGCCTTGCCGCGCAGCACCGCCGCGACTTCCCCCTCCGCGGTGGCGATGCGGAAACTGCCGCCTTCGCGCGCCAGCACGAGCCCGCTGCGCGCGCTCACCAGTCCTCCGGCCGCGCGGCGATGGCCGCGTCGAGCGCGGCCTTCACGTCGTAGAGAGAAAGCCGCCGCAGGCGCTCGTCGGCTTCTTCCGGCGAATG
>DASYPD010000018.1:0-1874 GCA_036007005.1 Gemmatimonadales bacterium | reverse complement strand
GCTCCTCGCCGACCTCGTAGAGCTGGCAGACGTTCGGGTGATTCACGCTTGCCGCCGCGCGCGCCTCGCGCCAGATCCGCTCGCGGGTCTCGGGATTCGCCGCGGCCTCGCGCAGCATCTTGATCGCGACAGGCCGGTCGAGTTGCTCGTCGCGCGCCGCGTAGACCACGCCCATCCCGCCCTCGCCGAGCTTCCGGACGACGCGGTAGCGCCCGATGGTTTCAGGAGGTTGGGTGGTCATGGGTGGACGTCCGAGCGGGTCAATAGGAGCTGGTGCGGCGCGGGTCAAGATGGAGCGGAGCCGCGCCGTTCGTCAAGCCAACCCTGGCCCGATCCGCCGGACCAGGCTTCCGTCCGCGGCCCGAATGGGCCGGCGAGGGGAGTGGTTCACGGTCCCTGGCTTACGGGATGCGCGAAACGCGGCGCTCCACCGGAGAGAGGATCTGCGGAAGCTGGGGCGCTCGAGGGGGGGGTAGGGGCGCCCGGATCGTGCCGGAGGGCGTGGTTCCCTGAGACCGCTCCCGTGAAAATCGTCATATACCCGTCCGAACGGTTTATGGGATACTATTGATATTGTCATTAGTACTATGGCTGGTTAGGGCACCGGCCCAATTACCACTCGAACCCGGCGGGCCGTGCTTTTATAGCATGAAACGATGAACATCACGGTTCGCGTTCTTCTCGCCACCGCCGGGCTGTCCCTCATGTCGGCCTACCCTGCATTTGCCCTGGAACCCCCAGTAACAAACGCGATCGTCGCGCTTTCCCGCGCCAGGACGGGGCAGTGGATCAAGCTCGAAGGCATCCCAGAGAAGGATTCCTCGTTGCGCTGCACCAAGTTCAAGCTGTTGTTTGGAGATCGTTCCGACAGCAATTGGACTTTGCGCGGCAGCCTTCTCCCTGTGGAGCCGGGGAGCTCCGAGTTCAGGATCGGCATGTTCTTGATTCGGCTCGCCTCCAACCCCAAGTACCGCGGAGGCCGGGACACGCTCAAGGGGTTCGAGGACCTCAAGGCGGGCATGATCGTGAAGGTGAAGGGCCAGTATCTGGGGGACGGCATGTTTCTCGCGAGAAAGGTGGACAACGAATCGGAGCGGCTGGCCACCAAGCCGGGAATCGATACCAAGATCCGGATCCTGGGGAAGATCGAGCGGGTGGATGCCTCCAGGCATTCGATCACCGTGATGGGCACCACTTTCCAGGTGACAGACAAGACCCAGGTCAGATCCGGCAGCGCGGCTGCGGATTCGACTTCCGACTGATGCTCCGTTGGCGATCCGCCGGAGCCACGGCCGGCCGGCTCGTGGCGGCCCTGGCCGCTGCTTTCGGGACGGCGATCGTCTCCGCCGCGATCGCTTCGCCCGGACGGACGCGCCCTCTTGACAAGAATCCCACCTCCCTGTCACCGCCGCCACACGCCTTGAGCGCGTGGCGTGACCGCACGCCGGCCAGAGCCAACCGGTCGTCGGTCCCGCCAGCGGCCGAGGACTGCGCCGCCGTCTACGAGCCCCACCGTCACCGCCTCATGATTTTCGGCGGCAAGGACGATCGGGACACCCTGAGCAACCAGCTCTGGGGACTCGACCTCATCCACAACCGGTGGCAGCAGATCAAGCCGGTCGGGCCGGAGCCCCCACCCACGGAAGATGCCGTGCTCATCTACGACCCTCTCGGCGACCGGTTGATTCTCCATGGAGGCGAAAATGGGCCCACGCTGAACCAGGTCTGGTCCTTCGATCTCCAATCGCGGGTCTGGCGCAGCCTGACCGACTCCTTGAGCCCGAGGCGCGAAGAGCACAGCGGCATCTACGACTCCCGCGCGAAGCGCATGCTCCTCTTCGGGGGGCGCGACAACGACTGGGTCGACATCCGCG
>DASYPD010000017.1:0-6322 GCA_036007005.1 Gemmatimonadales bacterium | reverse complement strand
TCGCCGAAGCGAACCGGACGGAGTGTCAAGCTGGCCGCCGTGAAGCTGCTGGCGCCTGTCGTGCCGGGCAAGGTCATCGCCGTGGGACTCAATTATCAATCCCATCTCGGAGAGCGCCCGGCAGCGGCGTATCCCGGCCTGTTCGCGAAGCTGCCGAGCGCGATCATCGGGACCGAGGCCGAGATCGTGTATCCGGCGGACGCGGAGAACCTGCATTACGAGGGGGAGATGGTGGTGGTGATCGGGAAACGGGCGAAGAACGTCTCGGTGGCGGAGGCTCCGCAGTACGTCTTCGGTGTCACCGCCGGCAACGACGTCAGCGAGCGGAACTGGCAGAAGAACGACCTGCAATGGTTTCGCGCCAAGGCGTCCGACACTTTCGGGCCGCTGGGGCCCGCAATCGTGACGGGCCTCAACTACGGCGACCTGCTCCTGCAGACGCGGCTCAACGGCGAGACGGTGCAATCGCAGCGGACCAAGCAGCTGATCTTCGACGTGCCGACGGTGGTGAGCTACCTGAGCCGCTACGTCACGCTCGAGCCGGGAGACATCATCTACACGGGGACGCCGGGCACCACGCGGGCGATGAAGCCGGGGGACCTGGTGGAAGTGGAGCTCGAGGGGGTCGGGGTACTGAGGAACCGCGTGACCAGTGACCGGTGACCAGTAACCAGTGACCAGTGACTCTCTGGTTGACATTCTACCTGAAAAGCGCGATACTCTGGGAGAATGTCTACCCGAGTAGAAGAGCGCGAGCGGATCGCCCTGCTGCAGGGCACCCTCGACCTTTTGATCCTCAAGACCCTGGTGCTGGGATCCCGGCACGGGCATGGGATCGCCCGCGCCATCGAGCAGGGCTCGCAGGACGCCCTGCTGGTGGACCATGGCTCGCTCTACCCCGCGCTACAGCGCCTGGAGGACCGAAAGTGGATCCGCGCCAAGTGGGGCACCTCCGACAACAACCGCAAAGCCCGTTTCTATGAGCTAACCCGCGCGGGCCGGGCGCAACTGGCTCGCGAGGTGAGCCACTGGCACGCCCTGGTCGCGGCGATCGGCTCCGTGCTCGGCCCCGAAGCGGGCAAGGCCTGAGATGCGCTTCCGCCGCCGATCGCAGGGCGACTTCGAGGCGGAAGTGCGCAGTCACCTCGAGCTCGAGGCCGAGCGGCTGCGGACTCAAGGGATGTCCGCCGAGGCGGCGCGCGACGCGGCACGGCGCGCGTTCGGCAACGTCACCCAGAGCACCGAGCGATTCTACGAGTCCCGCCGGGTGCGCTGGCTGGACGCGTTGAGCCGGGATGTCCGCTACGCGCTCCGCACGCTTCGCAAGAGTCCCGCCTTCACGCTGACCGCGGTGCTGACGCTGGCCTTCGGGCTCGGCATGAACACCGCGATTTTCACCCTGATCTACGGGGTGGCGCTCAGGCCGCTGCCGGTAGGTCACCCGGACCGGGTAGTCACCCTGTTTCAAGCGATGCGCGGCAACGTATCGCGCAGCGTGTACGGCACGCCGACGATGATCTCCTATCCGGAGTACCAGGATTATCGCGACGGCGCCCGCTCGCTGGCCGGGCTCGCGGCGTACGGGGAGATCGACGTCTCGGCGATCGGCGCGGAAGCGACGGCGGTCCACGGCCAGCTCGCGAGCTGCAACTACTTCCAGGTGCTGGAAGTGCCGCTGGCGCTGGGCCGCCCCTTCGTGGCGGAGGAGTGCAGCCAGCCGGGGGCCAGCCCGGTCGTGGTGGTGAGCCAGGGCTTCTGGCGGCGCCAGCTGGGCTCGGACCCCGCCGTGTTAGGCAAAGCTCTGACGCTCAATGGGAGGACGTACAGTATCGTGGGGGTCGCCGAGGCGGGATTCGGGGGCACGGAACTCCAGGCGGCCGACTTCTGGGCCCCCGTCACCATGCAGGGACAGCTCTGGGAGCTCGACTGGCTGGCGAAGCGGGACGCGAGCTGGCTCACGGCCATCGGCCGACTGCAGGCGGGAGTGGGAGTGAAGCAGGCGCGTGCCGAGCTCGAACTGGTGGCGCGGCGCGCCGACGCCGAGCACCCCGGCCGGATCACCACCGTTCAGGTCAACGTCGGGACGCTGACCAATAACCCGGAGATGCGCAGGCTGGGCCGGATGATCGCGGTGGCCGCGCTCACCCTGGTCGCGCTGGTGGTGCTGATGGCCTGCGCCAACGTGATGAACCTGCTGCTGGCGCGCGCGGCCGCCCGCCGGCGGGAAATCGGCATCCGGCTGGCGCTCGGCGCCGGGCGGGGGCGCCTGGTCGTCCAGCTGATGACGGAGAGCGCCCTGCTGGCGCTCCTGGGAGGAGGCACGGGACTGTTACTGGCACGCTGGCTGCCGCCGGTACTGCTCCGCGTGCTGCCGACCCAGGAGCTCACCGTGAACCTGATGCCGGACCTGCGGATCTTCGGGTACGCCTTGCTGCTGACCGTAATTGCCGCGTTAGGCTTCGGGCTGTTGCCCGCCTGGCACGCCAGCCGGCTCGAACTGACAGCCGTGCTCAAGGGAAACGGGGTGAGCCGCCGCCTGCGGGCGCCGCGGCTGCGTCACAGCGTGGTGGCGCTCGAGGTGGCGGGGTGCCTTCTCCTGCTGATCGTGGGCGGGCTGCTAACGCGCGGAGTGGTCCACGCGCGGTCCATCAACCCGGGCTATCGGACCGACAAGCTGCTGGTCGTGGGCACGGAGCTGCGGCAAGCGGGTTATGACGCCCCGCGGGCCGCCGCATTCATGCGTGAGCTCTCGGAGCGGCTGGCGGCGCTTCCCGGAGTGGAGTCGGTCGCGGCCGTCGGAATGCTGCCCCTGCTCGGACGGCGCACCACCGGGATTCTGAGCGAAGGAAGCGACGTCACGGTGCTCTGGAACGTCGTCTCGGGCTCCTACTTCAAGACCATGGGGATTTCGCTGCTGCGGGGCAGGAGCTTCCGCCCCGACGAACCGCGGCCAGGCGCCGCGATCCCGGCGGTGGTGACCCCGGCGTTCGCACGGCGCTTCTTCGGCGCCAGCGAGCCGCTGGGCCAGCACTTCATGAGCAGCACCGACTCGATCCGCTACGAAGTGGTGGGCGTGGCCGCCGACGTGCGCAGCGCCTCTCTCGCGGAGCTCGACGGGCCCTACTTCTATGAAGCGGCGAATCCGGCGCGCGCGGAGGGCCGGCTGCTGCTGCGCACGACAGGAGACCCGGGCGCGCTGCGAGCCGAAGTGGCGGGGATCGTGCGGAGCCTGGACCGAAAGGTCGTGGCGCTGGTCGAGCCCTTCGAGGAGCGCTTGGCGCTGTGGCGCAGGCCGGCGGAAGTGGGCGCGTTGCTCGCTTCCCTGCTCGGCCTGCTGGCTGCACTCGTCGCGGTGGTGGGAGTCTATGGGGTAGTGAGCTACGCGGTGAGTCAGCGGACCCGGGAGATCGGGGTGCGGGTCGCGCTGGGGGCGCAGCGCGGCGACATTCTCCGGCTGGTGCTCCGGCAGGGATTTGCCCCGGTGGCGATCGGCGCGGTGATCGGCTTGGCGCTCGCGGCGGGAGCGGGGCAGGTGATCCGAGGCGCGCTCTATGGGGTCAGCGGGCTGGATCCGCTGGCGTTCCTCGGCATGCTGGGGCTGCTTGCGCTCGCGGCGGGCCTGGCGATGCTGCTGCCGGCCCGCCGCGCTGTGAGTGTGGACCCCGCGGTAACGCTGAGAGCGGAGTAGGGCTCACACTCCGTTCTTCATGCTCGAGGGCGGAGTCATGCCCTTGAGGCGCAGGTAGGTGATCAGGTTGCCGTAATGCAGATTGTTGTGGGTGACGTTCATGATGGTCCAGCTCAGCCGGCTCATCTTCATGCCAAACATCTCCGCAGTCGCCGAGAGATCCGCATCGGCCATGTTGTAGAGCCCGTCGCAATAGGCGAAGGCATCCTTGACCGCCTTCACGAGGTCGGCCTTCTTGGTGTTCTTCTCGAAGTCCTGCGTGGCGGGGTTCTTCTCGCCCTTGGCGGTGGCGCACAGCATATAGTTCGCGTTGGCGATGTGGCCGATGAGCTGGCCGAAGCTGCGCACTTTCGGGGTGGGTTTGTAGGCGTAATTCACAGCGCTCAGCATTTCGGCCGACTTGATGATGTTGTCCTTCACGTCGTCGTAGAGCGGCTTGGTCGCGGCAACGCCCTGGGCACGGGCGGCCAGGGGAACGAGCGTGAGGGCGAGCAGGGTGGCGAGACGGCGGTGCATGGGGGCTCCTGTTGGCTATGGGCTATTGGCTATTGGCTATTGGCCGACGATAAGATGGCGCGGGGGATTCGGCCTGTCCAGCGAGCCTCCTGGCACCCCCAACAGACGAAACAGCAGCCCACAGATTACACAGATAACACAGATTATTGGGGGTATGCCGGATCGCTTTGTGGTCATTCTTGCATTGCTGCTGGCTCCGGCGTCGCTACTCGCGCAGGAGAAGCCGGTGCTGGGGAAGGCGCCGTTCAACGGGCTCAAGGCGCGCGCGACGGCGATCCGCTTCTTCGAGAGCAGCGGGGCCGCGACGGCGGCGAAAGACCGGGTCTTCAGCACGAGATTCGACGCGCTGACGACGCGGTTCATCAATCTGGAGCTCGAGCTGGAGTACCCCAAAGCGGTACAGCGAACCGGGTTCCAGGTGGAATGCCGCTTCGAGGGCCGCGAAGAAAAGACGCGCACTCTCGAGCTCACGGGAACGATCGAGCCGGGGTGGACTGGCTCGTATCACTCCGGCGGAGTGGGATCGACGGAGCGCGGCCAGTGGGCGCCGGGCATATATAAGGTCAGCTGCCGAGAAGAGGGACAGCTTGTGGCGGCGGCGCAGCTCGAAGTCTTCCAGGCAGCGGCCGCGGTCCGCGCGCTCGGCGCGGCGGTGGTGCAGCTCAAATTCTTCCAGAGTCTGGCGGAACGCCTGCCGATCGAGACCCGCCGGTATTCCACCCGCTTCGAGGCGCGGAGCGCCCGCTGGATCAAGACGGAATTCGCGCTGGTGTACCCGCCGGTGACGGCGCCGGTGTCCTTCGTGGTCGAATGCGCCTACGTATTTCCGGACCAGAGCGTCAAGCGGGTCAGGACCGAGCGGCAAATCCCGGCGGGGTGGACCGGCTCGGTGCATGTGCAGGGGATGGCGGTAGAGCAGTGGCCGGTGGGACGCTACGCGGTGTCGTGCTGGAACAATGGGGAGAAGATGAGTGAAGGGAAGTTCGCGGTGGAGCAGGGAGTAGGGGTTAAGGATGGGGGGATGGGGAAACTACAATTCTCCTCCGTAAAAGCGGGTGTGCGGGGTCCTGAAAGCGCTGCATTCGAGGTCGGGAGCTACGATACGCTCTACGTGGAGGCGAGTGTGCCGGCGCGGGCGGCTGGGGACTCGAGCTCGTTCGGGTGCCTGGTGACGGATCCCGCGGGGATCAGCTCCGGCTTCGCACTCAAGGGGGAGTTACGCGAGAAAGAGAAAATGCTGCTGGCGCGCGGGCCAGTGGGAATCCTGGATGCGCCGAAGCTGCGGGGGTCGTATCGGGTGGAATGCCGCACCGGTAGCAAAGCGGTAGTGAGCGGTCAGTTCGAGGTGACGGGCGCTGCAGAGGTGGCGGAGCTCGATGCGCGATTGGTGAATGCCGGGCTATTCACGGGAAGTGACGAGCCACCGGATGACGAAGCGGTCGGGGACGTGGTGTTCAGCGCGGCCAGGCTCAAGGCGTTGTGGGTGGTGGCGCTGCTGGATCACCCGACGGACAAGGGGGTGGGCACGGTCGGCTATGCCTGCCGGGTTAGTGGAGCGAAGCAGGCAGTGATCGCGAGCAGCGGTCCGCAGACGCTGGCGATCGAGACCGGGGAGCGGGCGATCGTCTTGCGGCAGCGACTGGTGCCGGCCGCGCGGCAACGCTGGACGCCGGGAAAGTACACGGTGAGCTGCAGCGCCGGCGCGGCGACGCTGCTCAGGATGCCGTTCGAGTTGACCAGGTAGCCCGCGGAGGAAGCCTAGCGGGGTCGCAGCCAGCCGAGCTCCAAGTAGAGGGCGCCAAGAGTCGCGGGCGAACCCGCGCCGCTCTTGAGCTCACGGCTGGTGGCGTCGATGCGCGCCATGAGGGAACGGCCCGCTGCGGGCGGGCTGGCCGCCCAGAGATGCGCGAGCGCGTTCCAGGCGAGGCCAGGTTCCCGCCGCTCGCCCACGTCAGTGACGGAGAGCGTGCCCAGCCGCGGGTTAGTAAACAAGTCGAGGTAAGCGTAGCTGGTGCCCCCCTGAGGGACGGCATAGCCATCCACGACGACGACCCAGCGGCCGGCCGCCGGATCGTGCACCTCGACCTCACCGCCGGACTCTACCGTCGCGGCTTTGTC
>DASYPD010000016.1:0-3452 GCA_036007005.1 Gemmatimonadales bacterium | reverse complement strand
GCCGCGGCGGCAAAGGTGCTGGCCGCGCTACCGTTCGATCTCGCGGTGCGGATCTTCGACGAGCCGGAGCTGGTCCGCGACCGGGCCGCGATCGTCGCCAAGATGGAAGATCGCGCCCGCGCCGATCTGGTCGAAGCGATGTCCGCCGACCAGCAAGCCGACCTGGTTCGCGAGCTCGCCCCCGCGGATCGGACCCGCCTGCTCGCGGCCTTGACGCGGGAAACGCGCGAAGGCCTGCGGCTGCTACTCCAATACGAGCCGGAGACCGCGGGCGGCATCATGACGACGGAGTACGTCAGCGTCCCTGCCGATTGGACCGCGGAGCAGACGCTGGCGCACGTCCGTCAGGTGGGCGGCCGCAAGGAAACCGTCTACGCCATCTACGTGACCGATCCCGCCAGTCGCGAGTTGATTCACGTGGTCAGTCTCCGCGAGCTGGTGATGGCGGATCCCGCCGCGCGGGTGCGGGACATCGGGACCGCGAGCAGCACGCTGAGCGTCGGCCCCCTCGTCGACCGCGAAGAGGTGGCGCGCCTCATCAGCAAGTACAACCTGCTCGCTATCCCGGTGGTGGACGAGGGCCGGCACCTCCTGGGCATCGTCACGGTGGACGACGTCATCGATGCCCTGGTGCAGGAAGAGACCGAAGACGTGCAGAAATTCGGCGGCATGGCGGCCCTCGATCAGCCCTATCCGGAGATCGGCCTGGGCGCGATGGTGAAGAAACGCGCGGGGTGGCTCTGCGCGCTCTTCATCGGCGAAATGTTCACCGCCACGGCGATGGCCCGCTTCGAGCACGAAATCGCCGCCGCGGTCGTGCTCGCGCTCTTCATTCCCCTCATCATCAGCTCGGGAGGGAACTCCGGCTCCCAGGCCACTTCGCTGATCATCCGGGCCATCGCCCTGCGGGAAGTCGCGCTCAAGGACTGGTGGCGGGTCGCGCTGCGCGAGCTGCCCACCGGTGCCGCGCTCGGCGCGATCCTGGGCGCGATCGGCGTGCTGCGCATTCTGACCTGGCAACTGGTCGGCTGGTACGACTACGGCCCCCATTATGGACTGGTAGCGGTGACCGTGGGGGGCGCGCTGCTGGGGGTGGTGACCTTCGGCTCGCTGATCGGCTCCATGCTGCCGTTTCTGCTCAAACGGCTTGGTGCCGACCCGGCGAGCGCCTCGGCTCCGTTTGTGGCCACCCTGGTGGATGTGACCGGGATCGTCATCTACTTCAGTGTGGCGGCGCTCCTTTTACACGGGACCCTGCTCTGAGGGCTAGGCGCGTTTGGCCGCTTTGCCCCGGCGGCGAGCGGGAGCGGCGCGCCCCTGCTTGGCCGCGAGCAGCTCCACCGCCTCTGCCAGCGTCACGCTCGTGGGATGGCGCCCTTTGGGGATCGAGGCGCTGGTGGTGCCGTGCTTCACATAAGGACCGTACTGTCCTTCGTACACCGCAACGGGCTGCTGATCCGCCGGGTGCGGCCCCAGCTCCTTGAGCGCCGGCGCGCCGCGCCGGCCCCGGCTCTGCTTCGGTTGCGCCAGCAGCTCAAGCGCGCGTGCGAGCGACACGCTGAGCACCTGATCCTCGCCCCGCAGGGAGCGGTAGTCCTTGCCTGCTTTACCCTGGTCGTGAACGATGTAGGGACCGAAACGGCCCTGCCCCGCGAAGATCTTCCCGCCGGTATCGGGGTGCACGCCGAGCAGCCGGGGCAACGCCAGCAACCCGACCGCCAGCTCGAGCGTGACGTCTTCGGGCTTCACTCCTTTCGGCAAGCTGGCGCGCTTCGGTTTCGCGCTGTCCTCGCTCACCGGGCCGAGCTGCACATAGGGACCATATTGTCCGGAGAGCACCATGATCGGCTCGCCGGTCGCGGGATGATGTCCTAACACGTCAGGTCCCTCGCGCTTCTGCCGCAGCAGTTCCTCGATCCCCTCACTGGAGAGGTCGGCGGGCGCAGCGTCCTTGGGTAACGAAGCGCGCAGCGTCTCGCCCTGGCGCTCCACTTCGACGTAGGGCCCGAAGCGGCCGATCCGAATCGTCGCCTCGCCGATCCCCGCGACCTCGAGCGTGCGCGCCTCGACGGGATCGATTTTCTTTTCCCGCGACTCGACCTGCTTCAGCAGGCCGTCCTTGCCGAGATAAAAACTCCGCAGGTATGGCAGCCATTCGGTATGGCCTTCCGCGATATCGTCGAGGCTCTGCTCCATGCGCGCCGTGAACTTGAGATCGACCAGCTTGGGAAAGTGATGTTCCAGCAGCCCGATCACGGCGAAGGCGGTGAAGGTCGGCACCAGGGCCTGCCCCTGCTTCTGCACGTAGCCCCGCTCGATAATGGTGCCGATGATGCTGGCATAGGTGCTCGGTCGGCCGATGCCATCGGCCTCCAGCTCGCGCACCAGGCTTGCCTCGGTGAAGCGCGGCGGCGGCTGCGTCTCGTGGGACAGCGCCTCGATGCCGGTGCAGACAGGGCGATCGCCCACCTCCAGGTGAGGCAACAGCACTTCCTGGTCCTCCAGGGCCGCTTCGGGATCGTCGCTGCCTTCCACATACGCACGCAGAAAACCGGGGAAGTCGATGCGCTTGCCGCTGGCGCGAAAGCTCGCGTCGGCGACCTCGAGGGTCACCACGAGACTGGTGATCCGCGCATCGGTCATCTGGCAGGCGACGGTGCGCTTCCAGATCAGATCATAGAGCGCCAGCTCCCGTCCATGCAGCTTGGTTTCTTCCGGAGTCCGGAAGTGGGAGCCGGCCGGCCGGATAGCCTCGTGCGCTTCCTGCGCGTGGACGTTCTTGGCGCTGTAATGCCGCGGCTTGGGCGGCAGGTAACTCTTGCCATAGAGCCGCTCGACGCACTCGCGCGCGGCCGTGATCGCCTGCCCCGAGAGATTGACCGAGTCGGTCCGCATATAGGTGATGAAGCCGTGCTCGTAGAGGCTCTGCGCCACCCGCATCGTATCGCGCGCCGAGAGCCGGAGCTTCCGGTTGGCTTCCTGCTGCAGCGTGGAGGTAGTGAAGGGCGCCGCGGGACGGCGGATTCCGGGCTTTTCCTCGCTGTTGCTGACGCTCCAGGGCTCTTTGAGGAGGCGGGTGCGCAGCGTCGCCGCCGCCGCCTCGTCCAGCAGCACCACGGCTTTGCCCTCTGCCAACTTGCCGGTGTGCTCATCGAAGTCCTTGCCGCTCGCGAGCCTGACCCCGCCCAGCGCGATGAGCTCCGCCTCGAATCCCTGTTTGGCGTGAGTGAGCTGCGCCTTGAGGTCCCAGTAAACGGCGGCACGGAAGGCCCGGCGCTCGCGCTCCCGCTGCACCAGCAGGCGGACGGCCACCGATTGCACCCGGCCGGCGGAGAGGCCATAGGCGATTTTTTTCCAGAGCAGGGGGGACAGGGTGTAGCCGTAGAGCCGATCGAGGATGCGCCGGGTTTCCTGGGCGCGGACCAGCTTGCTGTCGAGCGCGCGGGTGCTCT
>DASYPD010000015.1:0-6047 GCA_036007005.1 Gemmatimonadales bacterium | reverse complement strand
GGCGCTCCGCGCGCGTCGCGCGCACGAAGCCGACCGCCGCCAGGATCGCCCCTCCGATGACCGCCGCGCTCACGATCCCCGCCGCGGCCACCCCCAGCCGGTGGCGCCGCACGAATCTCCCGAAGCGATAGCGTGTACTGGGCGGCCGCGCGAGGATCGGCTCATTGTGCTGATGCCGGTGCAGGTCGTTCGCCAATCCATTGGCGGTCTCGTAGCGGCGCGAGCGATCCGGATCCATCGCCTTCATGACGATCCAGTCCAGATCGCCGCGCAGCTCCCGCCGCAGATGCCCGACATCGGTTCGGCGTGAGTGGGCCACCGCGGCACGCTCGCGGACCGTGCTCAGCCTGGCGCTCGGCGTGGGCGGATTGGTCTCGCCGGAGGCGATCCGGGCCAGGAACAGGTGGAGCCCGAACTCTCCCGGGTCCAGCGGCAGCTGGCCGACGAGCAGCTCGTAGAGCATCACGCCGAGCGAGTAGATATCGGACCGGGTATCGATATCGATGCCGGCCGAATCGGCCTGCTCCGGACTCATGTACGCGGCCGTCCCAATCGCCTGGCCGCCGAGCGTCAGCAGCGTATTCTCGGTGAGCTGCTGACCCACCGCTTTCGCGATGCCGAAATCGATGATCTTGGGCTGGGGCACGCCGTCCTGCTCGCTCACCAGGACGTTGGAAGGCTTGAGATCGCGGTGGATCACGCCCTTCTGGTGGGCGTGCTGCACGGCGCGGCAGACCGCGATAAAGAGCTCGATCCGTTGGGCGAGCGGCAGCCGATGGATATCGCAGTACTGCGTGATCGGGAGCCCGCGCACCAGCTCCATCGCGAAGAAGGGCTCGCCCGATTCCGTGGTGCCCGCGTGCAGCACCTTTGCGATGCCGGCATGGTTCATCAGCGCGAGCGCTTGACGCTCGGCCTCGAAACGGGCAACGACCTCGCGCGAATTGTGTCCCGCCCGAATCACCTTGAGCGCCACTCGCCGGCGGACGGGACCGGTTTCCTCGGCCTCGTAGACAACTCCCATGCCGCCCTGCCCCAGGATCTGGAGCAGGCGGTAAGAGCCCACTTGCTCTGGGATCGGGATAACGGGGGCGCCGCTCATGCAGTCGATGAGGTGCTAATGCACCACCATGTCGGGATCGATGACGATCTTTTTTGCCGGGCCATCGCCCGCCTTGCAGGTGGCGGTGAGCGTGTACCCGTAGGCATGGCCCTTCTGGACCGTTCCCTTCAGCTGGGTCAGCTGCTTCGGAGTGGCCTTGCTGACGGCATAGGGAAAGGGGTCGTCGAAGAGCCAGTCGTTGGGGTCCTTGGGCTCGAGCGTCAGCTGCTCGGTATTCGCGTTGGCGTTCAGGCTCAATTCGACTACGTCGCCCTCGTTGAGGTCTCGCGACCACGGATTGATCAGGATATTGACGACGTCCGGGCCCGCGCAGGTGACGTTGATCAATACCGGGCGAGTCTGGCGCGAGGGGGGGGCGTTGTGCGTTGCAAGCAGCGCCCCCAGCCCGGAAAGGCTGGCGGCGAGGACGAGCACGCGCATCAGGGGACTCCGAAGAAGGGGCCCTAACAATCGCTCCAGACCCGCTTATGCGCTAGCTGGCACCGGGGGTGAGGCGCCTTACACCTCGACCACCATGTCGGGGTCGATCATGGCCCGTCGCAGCTTTCCTTTGGGATCGGAGAAACGCAGCGTGATCTTGTACGGGAAACGCTTTCCCTTGGTCCCCGGTTTCAGGTTGCGCCCTTTCGGGGGACGGGCCTTGTTGCCCTTGTAGGCTTTGTTGGGTGGAGCGGGATTGAAAGGCCAGCGGTCACTCGGTTTGTTCTTGCTGATCTTGATTTCCTGAATAGATGCTGTGGGACGCCAGATAATTCCCTGGCCCGGTTTGGTGATATGCGCACTCCACGGGCTGATCCTGACTTGCATCCTGTTCTTGTTCCAGCCAAGGCTGACCCGTACCGTGACGGGGGTAACAGGCATGAGATACTCCGTTGGGGGAAGTCCAAGCTTCGCTCTTGCACGACGCCGCCGCAAGCGCCCCGGGTTAGCCGTCCGCTCAGGCGGCTTCCGTGCCGATGACCGCGGGAAGCCGGCGCCAGCCGATTCCCCAGATCAGCGCCCCCAGCAGCATCATCGCGGGAATCAGGACCATCCCGTTCATCAGCCGCCCGGTGCGATCGGAGATGGCGCCGATCATCGTCGGGCTGATCGCATCGCCGAGCAGATGGATCGAGAGGATGGATAAACCCACGGCCCGCGCCCGCAGCTCCGCGGGAACCGAGTTGACGATGATCGTGTTGATGGGACCGTTGTAGAACCACATGAAGAACATCGCGAGGAAAACGGCCAGACCGATCAGCAGCTTTCCGTGCGCGTTGAGGGCAAGGATCGCGAATCCCGCAGCGGGGATCATCGACAGGCAGCTGAGCGCAAGATAGGGTGAACGGGTCTTCCCCTTGAGCCAATCGGCGAGCAGTCCCCCGCTCAGCGTGCCGGCGAGTCCGCCGGCCACCACGGCGAGGCCGACCATGTGGTCCGCGACCGCGAGCTCGATGCCCCGGTGCCGCGCCAGGAAAGTGGCGAACCAGTCGACCATTCCACCGCCCGCCCAGGTCACCGCCACGTAACCCGCGACCGCGGTGACGTACGGCGCGGTCCTCCTGAGCCGCTGGAGCGCCGCGGGCCAGCTCGGCGGGACTTTCGCCCGCTCGGCGTCGAAGCCCCCGCGCGGTGGCTCCTTGATGAGCAGCGCCAGACCCGCCGCGAGCAGTCCCGGCAGTCCGCATACCAGGAACGCGGTCCGCCAGCCGTACGCGTTCCCCACCAGACCACCCAGCGTGAAGCCGAGCGCCGTCCCCACCGGGATCGCGACGTAGAAGATGGTAATGATCCGGTTGCGACGAGCCGGAGGGAAGTAATCGCTGAGCAGCGAAGGACTGATCGTTGCGTAAGCCGCCTCGCCGATCCCCACCAGCGACCTGGCGAGGAGGAAGCTCAGCAAGCCGGTCGCAAGCGCGGCACCCGCGGTCGCGAGCGACCACACCGCCACCCCGATCGCGATCAGCACTTTGCGCGAGCCGCGGTCCGCCAGCGAGCCGAAGATGGGGCTCGTCAGCATGTACACGATCACCAGCGCCGTGAGCGGATACCCGGTCTGGGCGTCCGTGAAGCCGAGCTCCTTCTGGAAGAGCGGTTTGACCGCGCTCGGCACGTAGCGGTCGATGTAGTTGAGGAGATTCATCGCCGTGAGCACGCTCACGGCGAACCTCGCCCCTTCCGGCCGTACTGTGCTCACCGTCCTCACCGTCCTCGTCGGGTCTGCCAAGACTCGCACTGGGGGGGGCGGCCTCGCAAGCGAACCCCCCGCTCACCGCTCACTGGTCACTGGTCACTGGTCACTGGTCACTGTTCTGGCACTCTCCCTGCTGCGAGCCTATGTTTTCCCTGGTGACCGACCCCGCCTATTCAAGAGAGCGTCGCTCCGCCGCCCAGGACGGGATGGTGATCGCGGTGCGCGAGCACCTGCGCGCCCTCCTGGCCAGCATCCCCACCCCGTTTCCCTGCCGCTTTGCCTGTTTCATCCATCCGCGCCGCCGCGCCGGGGAGCACGGCTTCGGCACCATCACGCTCGCTGGCGAGAGCCTGCCCCTCACGGTGACGCTGCTCGAAAGCCTGCGCCGGATGCCCACGCTGCTCGAGGGGACCGATCCGGTGGTGATCGGCGCGGCCGACGAAGAGGATGCGCTGGTCCCGGGCACGCCGCGCGCCGAGTGGCATGAGCCGCTCCCCGTCACCCGGATCATGCTCTGGCACGGAGTGGACCAGAGTCAGGGCACCGCCAGTCTGCGCAACCGCACCGGGATCATGCTCACGCCGCAAGCCGCGGGGCCGCAGCTCATCCTGCTCTGCGCCGAGCGGCCCGTAGGCTGGCCGGCGTAGGAACGCAACGGGTGCGCATCGCCGTCGTCTTCGATACTCCCTACAAAAGCTGGACACCCGAAGACCAGCATCGGCAGATGGTGGCGGAGCTCGCCGGTGGGATACAGCCCGAGCCGGAAATGGAGTACCAGGCCGGCGGCGCGCTCGAGGAGAATGGCCACGAGGTGCTCCTCATCGGGATCCACGACGACCCGCGTGAGCTCCTCGATCGCTGCGCCGAATGGCACCCCGAGCTGGTCATGAACTGCGTCGAGGCGTTCCGCAACGACGATCACCTCGATTACCTCATTCCCGCTCTGCTCGAGGCCGGCAGCTACCACTACACTGGCTCGGCGCCTCTCGGGCTCCTGGTGAGCCGCGACAAGGCCATGAGTAAGAAAATCCTCGCCTTCCACGGCATCCAGGTGCCCGGTTTCATCACCTACCGCCAGAACGAGGAGGTCGCCAGCGCGCCCGAGCTCCGGCTTCCGCTCATCGTCAAGCCGCTCTCCGCCGATGCCTCGGCGGGCATCGCCCAGGCCTCTGTGGTGGAAGACCTCGACGCGTTGCGCGAGCGGGTCGCGTTCATCCACCGGCAATTTGAGCAGCCGGCGATCGCGGAGGAATTCATTCCGGGTCGGGAGCTCTACGCCAGCGTGATCGGCAACGACGAGAGCCTCGAAATCCTGCCCCTCACCGAGCTCATCTTCGACAAGGAGAAGACCGAGCCCGAGGAGCGCATCGCGACCCAGTCGGCCAAGTGGGATGAGCCCTATCGCAAGCGCAAGGGAATCAAGAACGTCTTTGCCCGGCCGGTGTCCGCGGCGGCGCGCGAGCACATCGAGGAAATCTGCCGCACCGCCTTCCGCGCGCTCTGGCTGCGGGATTACGCCCGTATTGATCTGCGCCTGACCGAGGCGGGGGAAATCTGGGTGCTCGAGGCCAACGCCAATCCCTTCATCAGCCGGGGGCACGAGATCGCCAACGCCGCCGACAAGGCGGGCATGCCCTATCCCCAGTTCATCCAGCGCATCGTCGCTGAGGCGGCGGCCCGCCATGCCCGCGCGTAAGCGGCGCCGGCTCGAAGCGCCCTCCGAGGACCTCCGCTGCGTATGCGGCTATCCGCTGCGGCGCTTCTGGAACTACTGCCCCGATTGCGCCCGCCCGCAACGCTGGCCCGACACCGGCGGCCAAGCCGGCGCCGAATGTCCCCGCTGCCGCTGGGTCGTCTCGCCGAAATTCTCCTTCTGTCCCTGGTGCGACTTCGATCTCGCCGACGAAGGCACCTTCAGCGAGGAGCCACTCAAGGCGCCCAAAGGCTTTCGCATGGACGCCCGCTGCGACTGGGGCTGCGGCGGCGGAGTGCAATACGCGATGGCCTATTGCCCCTGGTGCGGCAAGGATCAGGAGTGGAATGAGGAAGACAAGTTCGAGGGGAGCTGTCCGCACTGCGCGCGCGGCGTAGATGACTGGATGGACGTCTGTCCCTGGTGCGGCCGTGACGCCACCGGGCAGGATCTGATCCGCCGCGCGCTCAGCCGGGTGCGCGGGTTACTCCGCGTGGCGCGCATCTCCGACTGGGGCTTCCGCCTGCTGCTCCGCCCCGGCGTCTCGGGCGTGGATCCCCGCTACCCCAAGATCGTCGAGATCGAAGAGCGCTACGTCGTGGGGGTCAGGCGCCGCGATGAGATCCCCTGGACCATGCTGGTCGGTCTGCTCAGCCACGAGCTGGGCCACAGCTTCCTCTATCACCACTGGCCCTGGACCCGCACCCTGCCGTTCCGCCGCGCCTTCGGCGAGGTGGCCAAGGCCTACCGTGTCGTGGACGACGCCTGGGTCGATTTCGAGCGGCGGGGCGTCGCGATCGCCCCGGTCAACCACGTCACCGGCTACGCGATGCGGCACCCCCAGGAAGACTTCGCCGAAACCTTCCGCTTCTACCTAACCCGCCGAGGCAGGCTGCGGGAGCTTTTCGGCGAGTTCGGGCGCAAGCGGAAGGGCGTCATCGTGTATGAGAAGTTCCTCGCGCTGCACGACTACGTGCGCTCGCTCCGGGCCTGGCGCTAGTGTCATGGCGAGGCGGCGCAGCCGCAGAAGCAATCCCGCCGCCCGCCGGCGCCGGGGC
>DASYPD010000014.1:0-5908 GCA_036007005.1 Gemmatimonadales bacterium | reverse complement strand
CTTCGCCGCTGTCGTTGTGGCGGCTGCGGGTTACCTCGCTCGTGCCGGTGCCGTTCCAGGTGCGCGTCGTCTCGGTACCCAACAGCCCGGTGGCCGTCATGTCGCGGGTGCGTTCCACGCTGCCGCTCCACGACTCGCCGCTGCGCTCGCCCGAGATATGGGTCTTGATGTTGGCTTTCGCGGTGAGCGCCGCATCGTAATGGTCCATCACGACGTCGTTGGCGTCCCAGAACTTATAGGAGCGGGTGATGGTCAGGCTGCCGCGCGTGACGGTGGGACACTCGAGTCGCTGGGTGGTGGAGTTGTAGCTGCAATTGGCCGGATTGAGATCGCCGCTGCCCACCACCATCGCGGGCCCGCCTTGCGGCATAGCGGTGAAGAACACCGGCTCCCGCATGATATCGACGTCGTCGCCCGTGTTGTCGGCGACCACGGTTGCGATATCGCCGTTGAGAAGGGGCGTCGCCTGCGTGCCGGTCGAATCCCCGCTACAGGCGGCCAGCCCGACGGCACAAGTAAGAGCAGCGCAACGAATTAGGGTCTTCATGGCTTACCTCACAAAGTGGTGGCTTTCAGGGTAGAGCAAAAACCAGAGCCACCCGGAAAGACGTGCTTCGGCCCCTCGCGTTAAGTCTAGATCAGACTGCAAGTTATCGCTGTGACCACGATCACTTTTTCGGGCTTTCCGCGGTGCCCGCCACTCCGCCCGAGACGATGAACGCAAGCATTTCCGTGCTGTCGGCGGTGATGGGCTCCACCAGCTTGCCCGGTACCAGGATCACCCGCCCAGCGAAGCTGTACGACCAGGGAAGATAGACCGCGACGTGCTCCGGCATGCCGAGGTGCTCCAGCGAGTCGGAAGTGACGAAGCCGAGGTACCAGATATCGACCCGCTCATCCAGCCGGATCCGCACCGGCCGGTTGAAGCGGCGGCGCTCGCCGACAAAGGCGTTGAGCAGGTCTTTGGTCCAGGTATAGACCAGTCGCACAAAAGGCAATCGATCGAGCAGGCGCTCGAACTCGGCCAGGGCGCCCCGGGCGAGGAAGCTGGAAGCGAGCGCACCGATCAGCGTGATGCCCGCGAGAGTCACCAGGATACCGACGCCGGGCACCCCGACATCCAGCAGCCGGTCGATACTGCGTACCAACCACCAGCAGACGTAGAGGGTGAGCGCCACGGGTGCCGTGATCAGCAAGCCGCGCAGGAAATACTGCGCCAGGCGTTTCAGGAGAGCAGCCCTCCGAGGGTATCGAGCAGCACCTCGAGGTGGGCGGGCTCGAGATCGCCCATGTGGCCGATGCGGATGAGGGGTCCGTGGCGCGGGTCGAGCGCCCCCCCCACCTGAAAGCCGCGCGCTTCTAGTGCCGCCGTGACATCCGCGGGCCGGAAGCGCTCGGGCAAGCGGAGCGCGGAGATCGCCGGCGAGCGCGCGCCTGCCTCGGCCACTAAGGCGACGTCGCGCCGTGAGCCGACCCAGCGCTCGATGAGCGCGAGCATCTGACGGTGCCGCTCGAAGCGGGCCGCCCACCCGCCGCTCCGGGCGATCCGGGCGAGCTGGCAGTCGAGCGCGTGGTAGAGCGACAGCGCGGGCGTCCAGAAGGGAAGATTGTCGCGCGCGATCGACACCAGCTTGCGCACCGAGGTCGTGAACCCCGCATCCGGCTGCACCTCGGCGCGGGCCTGGAACCGCTCGCTGGCCGCGCCCAACGCGAGCCCTGGCGGCAGCGCCAGCGCTTTCTGCGAGCCAACGCAGTAGTAGTCGACGCCCCAGCGATCCATCTCGATCGGGATCGCGCCGATCGCCGACACGCCGTCCACGAGCAGGAGCACGTCCTTGCGCGCCCGGACCACCCTGGCGAGTGCCGGAATGTCGGCGAGCGCCCCGGTGGAAGTCTCCGAGTGGACGATTGCCACCGCGTCCACCGC
The DNA here is from genome assembly GCA_036007005.1 of Gemmatimonadales bacterium. Lineage (GTDB taxonomy): Bacteria > Gemmatimonadota > Gemmatimonadetes > Gemmatimonadales > GWC2-71-9 > JABFSM01. The sequence continues at coordinate 3,981 of DASYPD010000014.1, read as the reverse complement.
GGGGCCTTCGAGGAATTGCTCGAGTTGCTCGGGGGTGATCGCGCGTCCCGGATGCACCTCCACCCGATACACCTGTTTGCCGCAGCCTTCCGCGATCCGGGCGAAGTATTCCCCGAAATAGCCGCCCACCGCGACCAGCACCCGGTCGCGGACCCCGCTGCGCACTCCGGCCTCGATGAGTCCGCTGCCGGAGCAGGTGTTGATGAAGACCGGCTCGCGCGTGCCGAAGCACTCCTGCAGCGAGGGCTGCATCAGCGCGAGCATCGTCTGCATTCGGGGGGAGCGGTGCGAAAACATCGGCCCCGAAAGCGCGGCCATCACCTCGGGGTGCACATCGGTAGGTCCGGGGAGAAAATTGCGCCCGAAGCCGTTCATGCCGCGAGCAGCTCAGCGCTGCCGGCGAGCCGCACGCCCCGGCGTTGCCAATCCTCGAGCAGCGTCGCGCCCGCCGTCGGGTCGATCGCGCGCACGGCGTCGGTCACCAGAGTGAGTGGGATCCGCGGCCGCTCTCGCAGCAGGCCTTCGATGGCGTATTTGTCGCAGACATCGAGCGCCACACCATAGAGCACGATATCGCTGGGCGCCAGGGCATCCACCACCGGGAGCAGGTTGGGATTGCTGAACACGTCGAACCGGTGTTTGTGAAAGAGAATATCGCCTTCGTGCGCGCGAACCCGCGCGGCGAGGGCCACCGGCTCCTGGGGCTCGGGCTCGATCACCAGCGGGTTGCGCAGTGCCGTCTCGGGAATCTTGCGCTGTCCCGGGGTCCCGCGCATGCAATGCTCCGGAAAAGTCTCCCGCCAATCCGGCGTCGCGGACAGCTCACGATGGCTTGGCACGTGGTCATCGGCGCTCGCGAGGATCCGGATGCCGTGGCTGTGGGCGTAGTCGGTGAGCTGCCGCAGCACCGGGATGATCTCCTCACTGCCGGATACGTACAACTTTCCGGAGCTCCGCATGAAGTCGTGCTGGGTGTCGACGTCCCAGAACACCGTGCTCATTTGCACTCCTTGAAGGTGAGCGGTGAGCGGTGAGCGGGGGGAGGAAGGGCCCGCTTACCGCTTACCGCTTACCGCTTACCGCTCACCGCTCACCGCTTACCGTCAGACCACTCTCTCCAATCGCGCATTGGGCCGATACTCCCTCCCCACCTTGCCGCACGGCCGCCCTTCGACGCGCACCACATCGGCGGTGAAATCGAACCGGCCCTGGAAGAGTGAGCTCCCCACCCCGTAGGCATCGACCGGCACGCCGAGTCGGGCGAACTCCCTGATCTTCTCCACGCTGAAGCCGCCGGACACCACGATCTTCACCCACTCGAATCCCGCGCGGTCCAGCGCGCTTCGCACATTGGAGACCAGCTGCGGACACACGCCCGTCGGGCGGAAGCGCCCCATTTGCGGGATCACCGACTTGTCGACCAGCATCTCGCTGGTATCGATCCGCACCCCGTAGAGCCGTTTCCCCAGCGCCTCGGCGACGCGGAGTGAAGTGCCCACGCAGTCGTTGTCGAAATCGACCAGCGTCACCAGCCGCACTCCGGGATCGATGTGCTCGGCGAATTTCAGGGTAGCGAGTACCGTGTCGCCCCCATAAGCGGCGATCAGCGCGTGGGGCACCGTCCCGACGCCTTCGGTGCCCCACCAGGACGCCTGTGCATCGGTGGAGACCCCGATCGCCCCGGCGATATGCGCCGCGTAACCGTCGCCCGTTTGCACCAGCCAGTGATCGTGGCGCGCCGGAAAGAACATCACTTCCTTGGGCCGCGCCGCTTCCACGACGCGCCGCGTGTTGGTTCCGACCCGGGTCCGCCGCGCGAGCACGCCAAGATAGAGCGTCTCCAGATGGGCGAAGGCGTCGTAGGGGCCATCGATCATCAGTACCGTCTCCCAGGGCTCGATCGCGTCGCCGTCGGAGAGGGCCCACACCTCGAGGTCATGCCACTCGATCGCGCAGAGCTTGAGAATGGCGATGGCTTCGTCGCTGCCGCCCAGGAAGGCCGGCGCCTTGCCGAAGACCTGCATGGTGACGCGAGGACGGGTGGCATCGGCCAGCAGGATCTCGCGTGCGCGCGTGAAGTATTTGTCGGAGTAGTAGCCGGCGCGCATGCGTTCCACCGGGAGATGGAAGATCGCGGGATCGAGCCGGGGACGTCGGGAGGGAGCGGTCACGGTGGGCTGGATGCGAAATGCCGGGCGCGCAGCTCGGCGAGTCGAGCGCGCAGCCGCGCCGCCTGGCGCAGCTGCGGATGGCGGTCGATCAGCCGGCGCAGTTCGCCCAGCGCGCGGCCGGGGTCCTGGAGCTGTCGCTCGTACAGCTCGGCCAGGGCGAGCCCGATGCGGATATCGTCACCGGGACGCTGCGCCGCCTCGCTCCGCTGCAGGGCCAGCAGCTCAGCCACCGCCGCTTCCGGTTGCTGGAGCGGACCGGCAAGCTCGCCCGCATGCTCCAGCAATGCCGTCACCCGATCCGGTCGCGCAGGGGCGAAGCCAAGCCGCGCCAAGGCTCCTCCGGCAAGCTCTCCCAGCGGCTCGAGCACCAGATCGACGATTCCCGTCAGGACGCCGAGCAGCGCCCAGAGCACGCCGGCGAGCAGCAGCGCCTTGGGAGCGACACCGGTCAACCCCAGGACCAGCGCGATCAGCGCTCCGCTGCCGAGGAAAAAGCCCAGCACGCCGCGCAGATAGCGCAACGGATCGGTGTCGAGCGTGCGCGCGCGGTCGCGCTGAGATTCCGGGAGGACCGGCACGCCCCGAAGCTAGGGCTGACCTGAAAGCGCGGCAAGTTGACAGAAGTGAGGGCCGGCGACTGATTCTACCGTTCGATCCCCGTGTCCCCGAAGCAGGAGCGACCCGTGTCGGACCGCCTCACCCGCCGCAGCTTTCTGGGGACCGCAGCAGCGGCGGTGGCCGGCAGCGCGCTCCCCGACGCGGCGGCGGCCGCCGCACCCGCGGCACCCTGGATCGCGCGGAGTCGCGCGGCCAAGTTCGCCGCCATCGCCTCCGAGAACGGCCTTCGTGGCGTCAAGCTCGCCGTGGAGCTGATGCTGAAGGGGACCGACACGCTCGATGCCGGCGTCGAGGGCGTCAAGATCCAGGAGCTCGATCCCAGCGACGAATCGGTGGGCTATGGCGGTTTGCCGAACGAGGACGGCGTCGTGCAGCTCGATGCGAGCTGCGTGCACGGGCCGACCCGGCGGGCCGGCGCCGTCGCAGCGCTCGAAGGCATCAAGACGCCAAGTGAAATCGCGCGCCTGGTGCTCAAGTACACCGATCACATTCTGCTGGTCGGCGCAGGCGCCAAGAAGTTCGCGCTCTCCTACGGATTCAAGGAAGAGGATCTCCTCACGCCGTCCTCGCGTGAAAAGTGGCTGCGCTGGCGGGCCAACCGGAACAAAGGCGACGACTGGAACGATATCCCGGAGGGGCAGCCGCTCCTCGGGCGGCCGAGCGGGACGATCAATCTGGACCTGGTAAACGACAAGGGAGAGCTCTCCTCGATCACCACGACCAGTGGACTGGCCTGGAAGATTGCGGGCCGCGCCGGCGATTCCCCCATCGTCGGCGCGGGGCAATACACCGACAACGAGATTGGCGCCGCCGGCTCGACCGGTCTGGGCGAGCTCAACATCATGGTCTGCGGCGGCTTCCTCACCGTCGAGCACCTGCGCCGGGGCATGAGCCCGGTCGATGCCTGTCTCGCCACGCTCAAGCGGGTGACCGCGATGTGTCCCGACTCCCGCCGGGATGCCCAGGGTCATCCGCCGCAGCTTACCTTCTACGCGCTCAACAAGCGGGGCGAGTATGGCAGCGCCGCGATTTTCCCCTCCCGCTACGCCGCGTGTGACGAGAGCAACGGGGCGCGCATCCTGGATTCAGCCTATCTCTACCAGAAGCCATAGCATGCGGCGAGCCCTCGGATACCTCCTGCTGCTGAGCTGTGCTCCGCTCGCCGCGCCGCTCGCCGGGCAGGAAGTGAACC
>DASYPD010000013.1:0-6561 GCA_036007005.1 Gemmatimonadales bacterium | reverse complement strand
GGTCGTGTCGATCGGAAAGTGAAAATTATCGAAGCTGTTCCCCAGATTGGCCAGATCGGAATCCTGCAGCGGATCGTTTTGAGGAACCTCGTTGTCCATGTAAATGGCGGCGTGCTGACCGACAAAGCGAGCCGTCGCGGTCACCGTGCCGAAGCTGGAGCAGGCCAAATTGATGCAGACTTTGAAGCTCTTCACGTCGCCGACCGGCGGCGCCGCCACCACCGCTGGGGCGGTGAACGGGCCCGGACGATTGCGCGGGTCCGCCGCGAGCTCACGCTCGCGCAGGCGGAGCGCGGCATCAAATCGCGCGCCGAGCTCGCCCTGGGTGACTCCTGGGCTGGAGCTCTGTTGCGCTGCTGCAGAAGCAGGGCCTGCCATCGCCACGGGGTTACTGGAGCGGAGCAGGTAGGTTCCGGAGATGCCCGCGCTGCTCCTGGTTCCATTGGTCGAAGCGAGCACGAGCAGATACCCCGCGCCTTGCGTCCCAGCCTCGGGAAGCCGCAGGCAGCCGTTGAAGCTGGCGGGATCGACGATGAGGTGCTGCCCCGGCACGAGCTGCAGCACCGCTTGGTTCTTACACGCCTCACTCGGAGTGGGCAGGGTGCCGCCGTCGGGACCTGTGCCGCCTCCGCAGGCCGCGACGAGACCGGCAACCCCCCTGCAGAGCTGCGCCAAACGACGTCGGTTTCTCACTGGGTGATCAGGCCTTGGAAGAAAGTGGTCGATTCGTGTAAGTTAAAGACAGCCAATGAGTTTTGACAATAAAGGAGACGCGTAGCGCTCCAGAGGCGCACACCCGACGATGGCGTTCGTTCATCTCCATACCCATAGCGAATACTCCCTGCTCGATGGGGCCAATCGGATCCCCGAGCTCGTGACGCAGGTCAGGCGGTTGGGCATGGACAGCCTGGCGGTCACGGACCACGGCAATCTCCACGCGGCCTGGGCCTTCTACGCGGAAGCGAAAGCGCAGCAGCTCCGCCCGATTCTGGGCTTCGAGGCCTACCTCGCCTATGGTGATCGGCGCTCGGCGCAGAAACCGGCAGACGCGCCGGCGCATTACAGTCATCTGGTGCTGCTGGCCCGCAATCGGGTGGGATATCAGAACCTCATCCGGCTGTCCTCGCTCGGCTATACCGAAGGATTCTACCGGCGCCCGCGCATCGACAAAGAGGTGCTCGCCAAATATTCGGAGGGACTGATCGGCCTGGCGGCGTGTCTTTCGGGCGAGATCGCGCACGCGTTGCGTGCCAGCCGCTATGCCGACGCGCGGGCGTCGGCGGAGTGGTTCGCGACGCTCTTTGGGAAGGACGGTTTCTGGCTCGAGATCCAGGACCATGGCATCGCGGAGGAGCGTCCGGTCATCGCGGGCATGCTCCGGCTCGGACAGGAGCTGGGACTCGGCGTGGTGGCCACCAACGACGCGCACTACCTCCGGCGGGAAGATGCCGAAGCGCACGACGTGCTGCTCGCCATCGGGACGGGCGCGGACCTCGACGATCCCAAGCGCTTCCGTTTCACGGGGCAGGAATCCTACGTCAAGAGCGAAGCGGAAATGCGGGCCCTCTTTCCCTCCCATCCTGAGGCGATCGAGCACACCGCGCGGGTGGCCGCGCTCTGCGAATTCGACTTCGAGAAGCGCTATTACGTCCCCAGTTTCCCGCTGCCCGCCGAAGCGACGGACGAGAACGCGCTGCTGCGGGCGCTGGCGACCGCGGGAGCGAAAGCGCGGTATGGCGACCCCCTCCCGGCCGCGGTGAGCGGGCGACTCGAGTATGAGCTTTCCGTCATCACTGGCGCGGGCTACGCGGGTTATTTCCTCATCGTGCAGGACTTCATCGCCGCGGCGCGGGCGAGGGGCATCCCGGTCGGCCCGGGCCGGGGCTCCTCGGCGGGTTCGCTGGTGGCGTACGCCCTCCGCATCACCGACGTGGATCCGCTCAAATTCGACCTGCTGTTCGAGCGCTTCCTGAATCCCGAGCGCGTCTCCATGCCGGACATCGACGTCGATTTCTGCTTCGAGCGGCGTGGCGAAGTGATCGAGTACGTGCGGGAACGCTACGGGCGGGACAGCGTCGGCCAGATCATCACCTTCGGAACGCTGAAAGCGCGCGCCGCGGTGAAGGACGTGGCCCGCGTGCTCAAGGTGCCCCCCGGCGAAGCCGACCGCATCACCAAGCTGATTCCCTCGGGCCCGGCCTACAGCCTCACGATTCCCGAGGCCCTCAAGAAGGTCGATGAACTCCGCGAACTGGTGGGGGGGGCGCCGGTCTACGGCCGGATGATGGACCTGAGCGCCCGGATCGAAGGCATTTCCCGGCACGCGTCCGTGCACGCCGCTGGCGTCGTCATCGCCCCCGGCCCCCTGCACGAGTACGTCCCTGTCTGCACCGCGCCGACCAAGGGCGCCGGTCAATCGGCGGACGGAGAGAGCGCGATCATCACCCAGTACGAAATGGGGGCGCTCGAGCAGGTCGGCATGCTCAAAATGGACCTGCTGGGCCTCAAGACTCTCACCGTGATCCACGACGCGGTGGAAATGATCGCGGCGAAAACCGGCACGCGGCCCAAGCTGAGCGCTCTGAACTTCGATGACCCCGCCGTCTACGCGCTCTTCCGCGAAGGCCGCACGGCGGGAGTCTTCCAGTTCGAATCCCCCCTGGCGACCGACACTCTGCGCGCGATGAAGTGCGACCGCTTCGACGATCTGGTCGCCTCGAACGCGCTGCTGCGGCCGGGGCCGCTCGATGCGGGAATGCACCTCGTCTTTATCCGGCGCCGGCTCGGACAGGAGGCCGTTTCCTATCCGCATCCCCTGCTCCAGGAGATTCTGGAGCCGACCTACGGCGTGATCACCTATCAGGAGCAGGTGATGCGCATCGCCAACGTGTTCGCGGGGTTCACCCTGGCCGAGGCGGATGTGCTCCGCAAAGCGGTGGGGAAGAAAGACCCGGTGCTGATCGGGAAGGAGCTCAAGCGCTTCGTCGCGCGGGCGGTGGCGCAGGGCCATGCGAAGAAGCTCGCCGAGGAGCTCTCCGCGCAGATCGAGACCTTCGGCCGCTATGGCTTCTGCAAGTCGCACTCGGTGGCGTATTCGATCCTCGGCTACCAGACGGCGTGGCTCAAGGTCTACTATCCCGCGGAGTTCATGGCGGCGCTGCTGTCCTCGGAAATCGGCAACACCGACAAAGTGGTGCAGTACATCAATGAGGCGCGCGAGCTAGACTTGGACGTGCTGCCTCCGGACGTGAACGAATCGGGCTTCAAGTTCACCGTGGTGGGAGACCGGCGGATCCGTTTCGGGCTGGGCGCCGTGCGCAACGTCGGTCGCGGAGCGATCGAGTCGATCCTTACCGCGCGCGCGGAGCGCCGTTTCGGCGACCTTGCCGACCTGGTGGATCGCATCGACCTCCGGCTCTGTCACACGCGGGTGCTCGAGTCGTTGATCGCGGCGGGCGCCTGCGACTCCCTGGGCGGCAACCGCAGCCAGTTGCTCGGCGCGCTCGACGCGGTGCTCGGCGAAGCCCAGCTCAAGCAGCAGGATCGCGAAGCGGGGCAGGAATCGCTTTTCGGCGAGCTGCCCGCGGCCGCCCGCCACCCGCTCGAGCTTCCCGAGCTGCCGGAATGGCCGGAGGCGGAGCGGCTCACCCGGGAGAAGGAAGTGCTGGGCTTCTTCATCAGCGGGCATCCGCTGGAGCCGTTCCGCGCCGAAGTGGAGCTCTTCGGGACCCGCACCACCGCCACGTTGCAGCTCTGGAGCCAGCATCAGGTCAGCGTGGCGGCGGTGGTCACGGGGGTGAAGCGCCAGCTTTCCAAGAAATCCGGCAAGGAATACGCGCGACTCGTGCTGGAGGACTTTCACGGCACGGCGGAAGCGATCGTGTTCCCGGAAAGCTGGGCGCGGCTCAATCAAGTCATTCAGGTCGACAGCGCGCTCCTGCTGACCGGCGGCTACAGCACCCGGGACCAGAGCGAGGATCGCGCGCCCTTCGTGGTGGAGTCGGCGCGGCCGCTCGCGGAGCTGCGGCGCTCCGGTGCCGTGGGAATCGCCTTACGCTGGAGCGCGCCGGGTGCCCCTGCGGCCGAGCTACTGCACTCCGCAGCGGCTGTCTGCGCCAGCCATCCGGGCCCGGCGCCGGTCTATATTGAGTGGTCCGACGGCAATGGCGAGGCGGTCCGGCTCCGCGCGCGGCGGCTCCGCGTCGAGCCGGATGCCGAGGTTGTCCAGGCGCTGCGCGCCCTGCTCGGCAGCGACCGCGTCCGCTACGTCAAGGTGGGGTGACCCCGATGGCCAACGCGTACACCCTGGACTTCGAGAAGCCGCTGCTCGAGCTCGAGCGTCAGATCGACGAGCTCAAGCGGGTGGGCGAGGAGCGGGGCATCGACGTAGCCGCGGAGCTCACCCTGCTGCTGGGCAAGCTCGACAGCCTCCGCGACGAGATCTACGGCAACCTGACTCCGATGCAACGCGTGAGCGTCGCCCGCCACCCCCGGCGGCCCTACACGCTCGACTACCTGCACACGATTTTCACCGATTTTGTCGAGCTGCACGGCGATCGGCTCTTTCGCGACGATCTCGCCATCGTCGGCGGCTGGGCGCGGCTGGCGGGCACCTCGGTGATGGTGATCGGGCATCAGAAGGGTCGCGACACCCGGGAGAACATCAAGCGCAATTTCGGGATGCCGCATCCCGAGGGCTATCGCAAGGCACTGCGCCTGATGAAGCTCGCCGCCCGGTACCACGCTCCGGTCATCACGCTGATCGACACCCCCGGCGCCTACCCGGGGCTCGGCGCGGAGGAGCGCGGTCAGTCGGAAGCGCTCGCCAGCAACATTCTGGAGATGGCGGTGCTACCGACCCCGATCGTCGCCGCGGTCATCGGCGAAGGCGGCTCCGGGGGTGCCCTGGCGCTCGGCGTGGCCGACCGGGTCCTCATGTTCGAGAACTCGGTCTACTCGGTCATCTCGCCCGAAGGATGCGCGGCAATCCTCTGGAAAGACGCCAGCCAGCGGGAGCGCGCCGCCGAAGCGCTCAAGCTCACCTCGAACGACCTGCTGAGCTTCAACATCATCGACGAGATCATCCCCGAGCCGGCGGGAGGCGCCCATCAGGATCCCGACGCTGCCGGCGAAGCGTTGCGCGAAGCGCTGATCCGTCAACTGACCGAGCTCAAGAAACTCCGCCCGGAGAAGCTGGTGCGGCGCCGGGCGGAGAAGTACGCGGGCATGGGCGTCTTCACCGAGGCCTGATGCCGGCAACCGTCGAAGTCCGTTTCAAGGGCAACCGGAAAGAGTACTTCCTCTGGTCCAGCGAGGCGGACCCGCTGCGGCTCTGGGAGCCGGTCATCGTGCCGGCGGAGCGCGGGCTCGACTTCGGCCGGGTTTCGGCGACCGGCGACACTGCCACGAAGAAGTGCGGCAGCTGCCAGGGGTGCGCTTCCGGCGAGGTGAAGCTGCCCGAAGTCGCCGTGGTCCGGCGCGCCACGCAGGAAGACGTGGGGACCGCCAATGAGCTCCGCCGCACCGAAGAGGACACCCGGCGGATCGTCCTCGAGCGGGTGAGGGCGCGGCAGCTCGACATGAAGGTGAGCGATGCCGAGTGGCAATGGGATCGCAAGAAGCTCACGGTCTATTTCACCGCCGACAGACGGGTCGACTTTCGCGAGCTGGTCCGCGACCTGGCCCAGACGCTGCACACCCGCATCGATCTCCGCCAGATCGGCGCGCGCGACGAAGCGAAGCGGCTGAGCGGCGTCGGGCGTTGCGGCAAGGAGTACTGCTGCTCGAGCTGGCTCGGCGAACTCGGACCGGTGAGCCTCGCGCTGGCGAAGGACCAGCACCTCTCCCTGAATCCCGCCCAGATCTCCGGCGGTTGCGGCCGGCTGCTCTGCTGCCTCAAGTACGAGCACGAATTCTACGTCAGCGCGCGCAAGCGGTTCCCCAAAGAAGGCAAGACGCTGCGCACCCAGCAGGGGGTCGAAAAAGTCGTCGCGGTGGACATTTTTCGCGAACGGGTGTTTCTGCGCAGCGAGGAGCAGGGTCCGCGCATCGTGACGCTCGTCCAGCTGCGCGAGGAGCTCGACCGGCTGGGTGAGCCGCCGCCCGAGGCGAGGGGCCAGCGGTCGGGGACTCCGAGCGCTCCCGCACCGATCGCCACGGATGCTGCGCGTCCTCGCGATGACAGCGAGCCGTCATTGCGAGGGACCGAAGGTCCCGAAGCAATCCCGCCACCGAGCGATTCCGCGGAGCCCGCCCGAAGGCAGCGCCGCCGACGCCGACGGCGGCGCGGATCGCGCCCTGACCCGGGTCCCGACGCCCCCGGGGAGCCGGAGTCCTGAGTGGCGAAGTTCTACCTCACCACCGCGATCGACTACTCAAACGGCAATCCCCACCTCGGCCATACGCTGGAAAAGGTCGGCGCGGACTGCCTCGTCCGCTACCGTCGGCTGCGGGGCGACCAGGTCCATTTCGTCATGGGAATGGACGAGCACGGCCAAAAGGTCGCGCTGGCGGCGGAAGAGTCGGGCCTCCCGCCGCAGGACTGGGTCGACCGGATCAGCC
>DASYPD010000012.1:0-2237 GCA_036007005.1 Gemmatimonadales bacterium | reverse complement strand
GCCTGCGCCAGGAAACCGGTCCACCGGGGCGCCTGCTGCAGGCGCTGCTCGACGCGCTGGCCCACGATGAGACGCTGCGGCTGGAGCGGCACCGCGCGCTCGACAAGAGCCGGGCGCACGGGCGGGGCAGGATCCCCGCCGGCGTCCGGAGCAGCGCGGCGGAGCCGGGAGAGGAACGCCGGTGAGGCACCGCATCCTGGTCGTGGACGACGAGCCCGATATCACCGCGCTGGTCGCCTATCACCTGCTCAAGTCGGGTTACGAAGTCTCCACCGCCAACACCGGCCACGAAGGACTCAAGAAGGCGCTGGAGGAAGCGCCCGACGTGGTGGTGCTCGACCTGATGCTGCCGGGAGTCTCGGGCCTGGAGGTGCTGCGCGAGCTGCGCAAGCGCGAGGCGACGCGGGACGTGGGGGTCATCCTGCTGACCGCGCGGCGGGAGGAAGCGGACCGCATCATGGGCCTCTCGCTCGGCGCGGACGACTATCTCACCAAGCCCTTCTCGCCGGTGGAGCTCGCGCTGCGGGTGGCGGCGGTGCTGCGCCGGCTGGGTTCACCGGCCGGGATTCTCAGCGAGGGACCGCTCAGCATCGATCGCGCGGCGCGGCGGGTGAGTGTGGCAGGAAAGGAAGTGCCGCTCACCGCCACGGAGTACAAGCTGCTGCTCACCCTGGTGGAGCGCAAAGGCCGGCTACAGACGCGCTCGGACCTCTTGCAGTCGGTGTGGGACGCGCAGCCCGACATTCAGACCCGCACGGTGGACATGCACGTGCAGCGACTGCGCAGCAAGCTGGGCAGCGCGGAGGGCATGATCGAGACGCGGCGGGGGTCGGTGCACGATCCGGGCGGGTATCGCTTCAATCCGAACCCGGGCAAATCCGGATGAGCTTCGTGCAGCGGCTGATCGCCGGGACGGTGCTGGTGCTGCTGGTCAGCGTCGGCGCCCTGGTGGTGCTCGCCGAGCGGGCGCTGCGGGCCGACCTGGAGCGCGATCTGCAGGTCTCCCTAACCCGGCAGGCGGAGCTGGTCCGGCAGGCTCTGCCCGTCGATTCGCTGGAGTGGCCCGGCTTCGCGCAGCGCTTCGGCAGCGCGGCGGGCGTCCGGATCACCCTGATCGATCGCAGCGGCCGGGTCCGTGCGGATAACGATGTCCCGCCGGCGGAGCTGGCCCAGGTCGAGAACCACGCCGGGCGGCCGGAAGTGGCGGCGGCGCTGCGCGGAGAAGGAGGGCACGCCAAGCGCAGAAGCGCCACGATCGGCAGCGATCTCTTGTACCTCGCGATCCCCGGGGGGCCGGGGGTGGTCCGGCTCGCCATGCCGCTCGACCAGGTCGACCAGGTGGTGCGGCGGGCGCAGCGCTCGGTGCTGCTCGCGGCGTTGCTCGCGCTTCTGGTGGGCGGTGTGCTGGCCTGGGCGGCGGGACGCTCGATTGCGCGTCCGCTCACCGAAGCGACCGACGCGGCGCGCACCATCGCGGCGGGCGGGACGCCGCGCTTTCCGCATTCGGGCATCCCCGATATGGACGTCATGGTGGCGGCGCTCCGGGGCATGCACGAGGAGCTCAACGCGCGCTTCGACGCCCTCAAGCACAAGCAGGGGGAGACGGAAGCGCTGGTGAACGCGATGGTGGAAGGTGTGCTCGCCTGCGATGAGCGCGGCCGGGTCGTCACCGCCAATCCGGCGGCGCGCCGGCTGCTCGGCTACGCCCCGGAGCGCCCGCTGCCCGATCTCAACACCCTGTTTCACCAGAAGAGCGCCCGCGAGGCCGTGGCGGCGACGCTGCGCGGGGACACCGTCGCGGATCGCGAGGTCGAGCTGGAGGGCCGGACCTGTCTCGTCAGCGCGCGCCCGCTGCCCGGCGGAGGCGCGGTGGTGGTGCTCCACGATCTCACCGCGCTGCGACGGCTCGAGACGGTCCGCCGGGATTTCGTGGCCAATGTCTCCCACGAGCTGAAGACCCCGCTGACCTCGATCTCCGGCTATGCGGAAACGCTGCTGAGCGACCAGCCCGACGAGGCCACCAGCCGGCGGTTCCTCGAGATCATCCTGCAGAACGCGAGCCGGATGCAGAGTCTGGTGGACGATCAGCTCGATCTCTCCCGCATCGAGGCGGGCCACTGGCGTCCGGCGCCCCGGCTCATTCAGACCGAGCCGGCGTTGCGCGAGGCGTGGACCGCAGTCGCAGCCCCCCCGCGGGCCAGACACGCGTTCACCGTGCGCATCACACCGGGGGCCGA
>DASYPD010000011.1:0-3644 GCA_036007005.1 Gemmatimonadales bacterium | reverse complement strand
CGGATCCGCGAGTACCTCAGCCGGCTGCCCCTCAGCCTCGGGGTGCAACACCACGAGCTGCCCGGCCGTGCACCGGCCCGCCCGCCCACCGACCTCTACGATCTGCTCCCCCACGACCACCGCATGTCCTATGACATGCATCAGGTGCTGGCCTGCCTGCTGGACGGCGGGGAGCTCGACGAATTCCAGCCTGACATCGCACCCGAGCTGCTTTGCGGTCATGGCCGGATCGAGGGGCGACCCGTGGCGGTGCTCGCCAATCAGCGCGGCCTGGTGAAGCCCCGGCCGGGCGAACGCCCCCACTTCGGGGGGATCCTCTACACCGAGAGTGCCGAAAAGGCGGCCTACTTCATCGAAACCGCTTCGCGCGAGCGGTTGCCCCTTCTCTTCGTGCAAGATGTGAGTGGCTTCATGGTGGGTCCCGATGCGGAGCAGTCCGGCATCATTCGCGCGGGTGCGCGATTCGTCGAAGCGATGGCGGCCGCGCCGGTGCCGAAGCTGGTGCTGACGGTCAACCACGCGTCAGGGGCGGGGTACTACGCCATGGCAGGACAAGGGTTCGACCCCGATTTCATCCTGAGCTGGCCCACGGGGCGCATGGGCGTCATGGAGGGGGAGTCGGCGATCCTCGCCGTGCACGGCCCCGAGCTCGAGCGCGCCAAGCGCGAACAGCGGGAGGTGCCCGCTGATACGCAGGCCGTGATCGAGCGGATGCGCTCGGACTACGAGCGCGACCTCGATGCCCGGCACGCGGCGGCGCGTGGTCACGTGGATCTCCTCGTCACGCCCGAGGAAACGCGCGAGGTGCTGGGCTTCCTGCTGCGGGTTACTGCGCGCTACGCCGGTCCCCATCTCGGCCCCTTCGTCCTCGCGCCGTCGGAAGTCTCCTAGCTTGAGAATAACCCGCCCGCAAGCTGTGCCAGCTGTGGGCCCAGGGAGCTGGCAGGCCGTCACCCTCCTCCTGCTCACCGCCTGCGCCCACCCGGCCGCACGATCCGTCGCGCCGGAGCCCCGCCCCGGCGCACCGCCCGCGGAGTCACTCCCCCGTGCTCCCCTCCCGCCGCCGGCGCGTCAACCGGTCGCTCCTGCGGCCCTCGCCCTCCTGCGGGGCTGGATGCCGCTCTCCTCCACCGGCGTGCCGACATTCCTCGCGGCGCATCCCTCCTGGGATGGCCGTCGGGTGCTGATCGCCATCCTGGACAGCGGGATCGATCCCGGAGTTCCCGGCCTGGACTCGACCAGCGCTGGCCGACCGAAAATCCTCGATCTGCGCGATTTCTCCGGAGAGGGACGGATAGCTCTCCTCCCGGTTACTCCGCGCGGAGATGAGGTCGAGCTCTTCGGCCACCGGCTGGTCGGGTTCGGACGGGTGCGGGGCCTGGACGCGATGGGCCCCTGGTACGGGGGAGTCCTGCGCGAGCGTCCCCTCGGCGAGCTTCCCGCCTCCGATCTCAATGACAATGGAAGCGACACCGATTCCCTCGTCGTGGTCGTGGCCAAAGCGAGCGATGGATGGGTGCTGTTTGCCGATACCGATGGTGATGGTTCCCTCGCGAACGAGCGCCCGGTCCACGACTTCCTCGTTGCCCGAGAGAGCTTCGGCTGGCATCGCCCGGGCGCGGCTCCCCCGCTCAACCTCGCCGTCAATTTCTCGGAGCCGTCGAGTTCGCCCTCCGCACCGATCCTCGATCTGGTCTTCGATACGGATGCGCATGGCACCCACGTGGCCGGCATCGCGGCGGGGCATGATATCGGGGGCGTGGTGGGGTTCGACGGCGTCGCACCGGGTGCCCAGCTGCTCGGGCTGAAAATCTCCCGCAACGATTTCGGCGGGCTCACGACGACCGGTAGTGTCGTCGTGGCGCTGGACTATGCCATCCGCTTCGCGGCCGCGCGGCAGCTCCCGCTCATCGTCAATATGAGCTTCGGCGTGGGGAACGAGCAGGAAGGCGCCGCGCGGCTCGATGCGCTGCTCGATTCGATCCTGACCGCGCATCCCGCGGTCAGCTTTGTCACCTCCGCGGGAAATGACGGTCCCGGGCTGTCCACCGTGGGGTTTCCGGGTTCGCTGCGGCGCGGCATCACCGTAGGGGCTACCGAGCCCGCGGTCTTTCTCAGCCCGCTGAACCGACTCCGGCGGAGCGGGATCGAGCCGCTGCTCTTCTTCAGTTCGCGCGGCGGGGAATTGGCCAAGCCCGACCTGGTCGCACCCGGGACGGCCTACTCCACGGTGCCGCTCTGGAATCGCGGAGAAGAATTCAAGTCCGGCACCAGCATGGCGTCCCCGTATGTCGCCGGCCTCGCGGCCATCCTGCTCTCCGCGGCCATCAGCCAGCAGCGCAGCGCCTTCGCCGAGGATCTCCGCCGCGCCTTGACCGCGAGCGGGCGTCCGCTGCCGGGCCAAGGAGTGCTCGACGCCGGGGCCGGTCTTCCGGACCTCACGGCGGCCTGGGGCGCGCTGCAAGCTCCGGCCGCTGCCGCCGCTTTCGACGTCGAGATTCCCGGCCGCCCGGGCAGCTCGGCGGCCTTTGCGCTCGGCTCGGCCGATACTCTGGTGCGCTTTCGCATCCGCAGGATTCGGGGCAGCATGCCGGTGGACCTGACGTTCGCCAGCGAGGTGAGCTGGCTGGCGGCGCCCGGCCCCGTCCGCCTGGCAGCGTCGGACACGGTCCTGACCCTCGTCCAGCATCCCCCGGCGACACCCGGCGTGCACACGGCGACGGTCCGGGCAAGCGTCGCGGGGAATGAGGCGCCGCTCTTCTGGCTGGTCTCGACCATCGCGATCCCCGAAGCGGAGCGGATGGTTCCCCTGCGGGTGAGCGCGAAGCTCGCTCCGGGTGCCGCACGCCGTACCTTGTTCGCGGTGGATTCCGGCCGCCCCTTCCGGGTTAGGATCGCAACCGCGCCGCAGGAGCCGCGCTTGATCGCGGCGCTGCACCAGCCCGGAGGAGCTCCGATTCTCGGTGACAACGGGATCTCCGGCGGGGCCGACACGGCCGCCGCCAGCTTCGACGTGGACGGCCGCGACGCGCGCGCCGGGTTCTATGAGGCCATCGCCGTTGCGCCTCTCGACGCCGCCGTCAGCGCCGAACTGTCGGTCGATCCCGCGCCGGTCGCGTTGCGGCGGGTTCCCGCCGCGGCGGATTCCCTCAGCATCACAGTGAGCTCGCTCGCGGATTCCGCCGTGAGCGGGCGCTTCAACCTGGGACTGCTCGGGGGAGAGCGTCGCTTCCAAACGAGCGGCAGCGGGGGAAATGAGCTGCGCATTCCGCTCCGCCTTCCGGCCTGGGCGGCGCGTCTCGTCATTGATCTCGAGCTCGATCCCGGCCAATGGCCGCATTTTACCGATTTTGGTTTCACCGCTCTCGATAGCGCGGGCAGGATTCTGGGCAAGAGCCCGGCGAATTACGCCCACGCCCGCCTCACCGTCGAGCTTCCTGCGCGTCCGCTGGATCAGACCGGGACGCTCGCCCTGGCGCCGGGTTTTGCCGAGCCGAACAGCCGCGAACCCTGGTCGGCTCGGCTAACCATCCGGCTCGAGGCGAGCCCTCCGATTGCGCTCGCGGCGAGGGAGGGCGACGAGTTTCGCCTGCTGCGCCAGAACGCGACGACATTTACCGCGCGCGTCGCGGAGCTCCCCTGGC
>DASYPD010000010.1:0-2024 GCA_036007005.1 Gemmatimonadales bacterium | reverse complement strand
CAGATCGAGGACCGTTTCCCCTTCGCGGAGATCCGCCAGCGCGGTCGGATTGCCACAGCCGAGCGAAGCCAGCACCGCTCCCTCCGGAACCGCGGCCGCTTCGGCGTCGGAGTAGAGGTTGGCGCTGATGGGATCACTGCTGCCCCCGCAACAGCTCGTGTCACAGCACTCGGCCTGCTGCCCCTCCAGCACGCGCTTGGCGGCCTCACCGTATTTCTGCTTTACGTTCTCTCTGATGCTCTGCTCTGGCACAATTCCTCCTCGGGTTGCGGTTCAACAACAGCCTTTGAGCCACGTTCGGGTCGGGGCACAGCAATCGCTCAGCACGGCGGCGAGCCGTTCCACTTGCTCCTGATTCAGCCGGTAGTACACCCAACGTCCCTCCCGCCGGTCCAGCAGCAGACCCGCGTCCTTGAGAATGCGGAGGTGAAAGGAGAGCCGGGACTGTCCCGCCTCGAGCGCCTCGGTCAGCTCGCAGACGCAGCGCTCCCCGCCCCGCAAGAGATCCAGCAGCTGGAGCCGGGTCGGATCGGAAAGGGCGTGAAAGGCCTGCACGGCCTGGCCGAGCGCCGGAACGGTTTTGGTCGCCATGGCCCCAATGTATCAAGATTTGTTGATGTGTCAACCCGCCGAGTAGATTCGGCGCATGGATTCCGTCCCCGAGCGTATCCGCACTCTCAGCTACGACGATCACGGCACGCTCACCCGGGCCGTCGCGCAGCGGATCGCGGAAGTGATCAGGGCCAAGCAGGCCGAGGGTACGCGCGCCGTCCTGGGCCTGGCGACCGGCTCGACCCCGGTGGGCGTCTATCGCGAGCTGGTGCGGCTGCACCGCGAGGAAGGGCTCAGCTTCCGCGGGGTGATCTCCTTCAACCTGGACGAGTACTATCCGATGGAGCCGGAGAGCATTCACTCCTATTACCGCTTCATGTGGGAACACCTCTTCCGCCACGTCGATATCGACCCCGCCGAGGTGCACATTCCGCGCGGCGACATCGCGCGCGATGAGGTACCCGCGATGTGCGCGGCCTACGAGGAGGCGATCCGTGCCGCGGGCGGAATCGACTTCCAATTGCTCGGTATCGGCAAGACGGGCCACATCGGATTCAACGAGCCGGGCTCCGGCGCGAAGAGCCGTACCCGGCTGGTGACCCTCGACAGCATCACGCGGCGCGACGCCGCGGGCGATTTTTTCGGGGAGCCCTCCGTCCCGCGCGAGGCGATCACGATGGGCGTGGCGACGATTCTCGAGGCCCGCGAGATCGCAATCCTCGCGACCGGCGAGCACAAGGCGCAGATCGTGCGCCGAGCGGTGGAAGGCGAGGTGGATACCGAGGTCGCCGCGACGTTCCTGCAGCGCCATCCCGCGACCACGTTCTACCTCGACGGCGCGGCGGCGGCGGAGCTAACCCGCATCGCCACACCCTGGCTGGTGGACGAAGTGGAGTGGACTGATGCCCTGGTGGTGCGGGCGGTCGTGTGGCTTTCCCAGACCGCACAGCGGGCCATCCTGAAGCTCACCCACCGCGATTACGTCGAGCGGAAGCTCTCCACCCTGGTGGCCCGCTTCGGCTCACCGGGCGCGGTGAACGGTTTCGTCTTCAACGTGCTGGGGGCGAAGATTCGGGGCCGCTCCAAGCTGCCGAGTAAGGCGCGGGTGGTCTGCTTCTCGCCCCATCCCGACGACGACGTCATCTCGATGGGCGGGATCCTGCACAAGCTGGCGCAGAACGGCAATGCGATCACGGTCGCCTACATGACGAGCGGCAACATCGCCGTGTTCGACCACGACGTCCGGCGCTACGTCGATTTCCTGGAGCGGCTGGATGCCGGGCGCGGGCTCGAGGGCGCCGACGTGAACACGCTCGCCGCAGAGGTGCGCGGGTTTCTCGAACAGAAAGAGCCGGGAGAGGTCGACATTCCCGCGGTGCTCGACATCAAGCGGATGATCCGGGAGGCCGAGGCGGTGAGCGCGATCGAAACACTGGGGCTCTCCCGCTCGCAGGCCCGCTTTCTGAACCTGC
>DASYPD010000009.1:0-2692 GCA_036007005.1 Gemmatimonadales bacterium | reverse complement strand
CCGCTCCGGAGCCTGCGGCCAGTCCCGTCCACGCTCCGAGCCGATCCAGTCCTACGGTGCCCGGCTGGCCCGCCAGCAGGGATACTGAGAACTCGCTCTTCGCGAGGCTTGCGATCCCGGCCGGGTTCAAGAACGCGGTGCCGCTATCGTCGGCGAGTGCAGCGTATGCGCCCGCGAGCCCGACGGCCCGCGGGGTCGCAGGCGTGGTGCTCCAACGCCAGGAGCGATAGAAGTGGTCGTTGGTCTGGCCGTAGCCGGACCGTTCAGACGACAGGAACACACCGCACGTCAACAGGATTGCTGTCGCGCTTATCCCCCGTCGTCGCCGATTCGCGATCTGCGTGGCTGGTTCGGCCATCTGTCCCTCTCAGAGTGGTCGAGGCTATTGGAGTGTCAGGCTGCATGCTCCGCACCCGCTGAAGCGGTCGCACGCGGTGATGGTGATTCGATCGCCCGGATCGCCATTGATCCATTCGACGCGCGCCGTCGAGCGGCAGTGGGTGATCGTGCAGCCCTCGCACGTCGCGCTGCAATGGTCCAGCGGATCGCGATCGGGATCGTCCCATGCGAATCCGGTCGAGCCGCTGCCGGCCGGCGGGTCCCCCGCGCTGCAGGAGCCAGAGCGATTGGTTCCGGTGGCGCTGCCCGAAGCCGATGCTCCAGCCCAGCCGTCACTGACCGTCACGCTGGCGCCGAAAGTGCCGGAGTCCGTCAGCGAGCAGGTCCCGTGGCTGTCTGTGCCTGTAGCGCAGCCACCCCAGTTGTAGGTCAGAGGATCGCCGTCCGGGTCGGAGGCGCTGGCCACGAAATCGACGTTGCAGTTCGGATGGCAGGGCTTGCCCGCGCTGAGGCCGCTGATGGAGGGCGCGGAGTTGGTTCCTTGCATCGTCACGGAGGCCGTCGCGGTTGCACCCTTGGGATCGCTCACGGTGACGGTCGCGGTGAACCCTGCGAGCGAGCTCACACTGCAGCTCGAGGTGGCGGCCGCACCTGCGGCGCAACCCTGCCACGTGAACGTCAGCGGGTCTCCGTCAGGATCGGACGCATTGGCCTGTACGGGGATCGAGCATGGCGCTCCGGGGCGCGGATGGCAGCTCGGATTCGAAGCGGAGACGGTCACGGTGGGCGGCCGGTTCGGCTGCGGTGTCGGTGTCGCCCCGGGCGTCGGCGTTGGGGCAGGGCCGGGCGTCGGGGTCGGCGCCGGCTGCGGTTCGGGCTTGGGGGTGGGCGCAGCCGGAGTGGGCTCCGGACGAGCCGTGGGGGTGGGATTGGGGTTTGAAACCGGCGCCTGCATCAGTGGGAACGCGAGCGAGCCGGCGCCGCCAGTGGCTCCTTTGGAATCGGTAGGAACAACGTCAAGCCGCTCGCTCTCGCCCGACATGGGCGCGTAATACACGCCCTTGCACGTGTTGTCGGACTCCACCAGGACGCGGCCGGCTCGCGCGGTCCAGCGGCAGGTCACCGTGTCGCCATCGGGATCGCGGACTTCGGCGCTTATCGGCGCAGTGGTTCCCCAGGCGACCTGGGAGAGGCCTACGACCTCGACGCGTACGACCACAGGCGGAGCGTTGGAGGCGCTGGCGGCGAGTGGGAGCTCGCCATTGCCCCCGCAATCCCAGAAGACGATTCCCATGCCGGCGATGATCCAGGTCGGAAACCGCGGAGACTGGCTCTGGGTACGGCGGTCATTGTTTGCCATGACGTCTTCCTCACCAACCGAAAAGGTCCTTGACGATTGCGCCGAGCCACGGCGCGCTCAGGGCGAACTTGCGCTCGCCATCGCTGAGCTTGATGTGGACGCGGGTGCGCTTCGTGATGAGCGCGGTCCCGGTGTCGCTCCGGCGTGGGAGTTGCACCACGACAGCGAGACGCTTGCCGTGGTCCACCTCCTCGGTTGCGAAGGTCGTGATAGGCCCGTGCTCCCACCAGATACGCTCCAGCCGGGCTCCCTTTGCATCCCCGATCGAGAATCGCAGCCAGAGGTAGCGATTGCCCTCTAAGAGATCGACGAGCTCGACCGGCCGCTGTCCCGGGAGGCTCTCGACGCGGCCGATGCTGCGCACTCGAGCCGTGAGGATGCCTGGGTCCAGCAGACCGCTCGCCGCGTGAGCGGGTTCGGTTACGCCTGGAGCCGGAATGCCTGGCGCAGGTGGTATGGGGACATGAGCAGGCTCGACCGTCGGCCTCGGATCAACAGGGGCCTCACTGTCAGCTCCACTGTTGGAGCTTTCCGCCACTGCAGCCGGAACGGTGGCCGCCGCCTGGCGGCGACTTTGGTCGTCTGCTGCGGCCGCTGCCGACGCCTTGGCGTCAAGGATTGCAGACACCGCGCTCGGGACTGGCCCGGTCGTCGCCCGGGTCCGCTCGCCCTCTCGCGGAGTTGATACCGCCGCGGAACGCTCGGGTCTGGTCTCCTTGTGAGCTGGCGGTGAGCTGGCCAGGCTCAGCCGTAGCTCCCGCGGCTTCCCGGCCGGTACCGTGCGGAAGACCAGCACCAACCGCCGCGTGACGCCGTCAACGCGGAAGCGGGCCTCCAGCGGATGTTGCTTTGGGTGGAGGCTGATGACGGCACGAGGCCGCGTCTCGATGTGTAGGCCCAAGAGAGCTTCAGACGTCGGATCACCGCGGTATCCCGTCAGGCGCTCAGGAAGAACGACCCGAGTGGTCTGCTGCGCTGGACAATCGATCATCA
>DASYPD010000008.1:0-2377 GCA_036007005.1 Gemmatimonadales bacterium | reverse complement strand
TTCGGCTTCACCAGCGAAGTCGCCGAGTTGCGCCGCCGCGGCATGCTCAAGGGCGGCACCCTGGAGTCCGCGGTCGTGCTCTCGGAGGATGAGGTGCTGGGCACTACCCTGCGCTGGCCGGATGAGTTCGTCCGCCACAAGACGGGGGATATTCTCGGCGATCTCGCGCTGGTCGGCGGCCGGGTGCAGGCCCATGTGGTGGCGACCCGTCCCAGCCACCAGGGCAACGTCGCGGTCGCACGAGCCATCGTTCGGACCACCGCGCAACGTGGAGGCCGGATGCTCGACATCGAACGGATTATGGAGGTGCTGCCTCACCGCTATCCGCTGCTTCTGGTCGATCGGATCCTCGAGCTCGAGCCGCGAAAGCGCGTGGTCGGCATCAAGAACGTCACGATCAACGAGCCCTTCTTTCAGGGACACTTCCCCGGGCATCCCATCATGCCAGGCGTGCTCATCGTCGAGGCCATGGCCCAGGTGGGCGGGATGTTGCTCATGGATGAGCTCCAGGCGCCTCCCCCCAAGGTGGTGTACTTCATGGCGCTCGACCACGTGAAGTTCCGCCGCCCCGTCGTGCCCGGCGACCAGCTCCGCTCGGAGGTGGAGATCATTCAGCTTCGCGGCCGCAATTGCCGCCTCAAGGGCGTGGCATACGTCGACGGCCAGGTCGTCGCCGAAGCGGAGATGCTCGCGCGCGTGGTGGATCGGTGACCGTCGTTCATCCCACGGCGCTCATCGACCCCGCGGTCCGGCTGCCGCGGGATCTCGAGGTAGGCCCCTATGCCATCATTGGCCCCGGGGTGAGCCTCGGGGAAGGCTGCCGCATCGGGCCGCATGCCTCGCTGGAGCGCAACGTGCGACTGGGCTCGGGCGTGCGCGTCGGGCAGGGCAGCATCGTGGGCGGGGACCCGCAGGACCTCAAATACCGCGGGGAGGAGAGCTGGGTCGAGATCGGTGACGAGACGGTCATCCGCGAATACTCCACCATCAATCGCGGCACCGCCCGATCTGGGGTGACCCGCATCGGGGCGCGCTCCTACCTGATGAGCTATGTCCACGTGGCGCACGACTGCCGCATCGGCGACGGCGTGATTCTCGCCAACTGCGTTCAGCTTGCCGGACACGTCAGTATTCACGATCGGGCCAATCTCTCCGGACTCGTCGCGGTCCATCAGTTCGTCACCATCGGCAGCCTGGCCTTCATCGGCGGCTGTTCGCGGGTTAGTCAGGACATTCCTCCCTACCTCATGGCGGTGGGCAATCCCGTGGCGCTGTTCGGCCTCAATACCGTCGGGCTGCAGCGCGCCGGCCTGTCCGAGGACACCATTGCCACCCTCAAGCGCCTGTACCGCTTCTTCTTCAATTCCGGGTTGAACTTTTCCCAGGCGATGGATCGCGCCCGCCTCGATCTACCGCCGCTGCCGGAGATCCAGCACTTCCTCGAGTTTGTCGCCAGCTCCGAACGCGGGGTTCCCGCGTGATCGCCGGGGCCTGAGCGGCGGCGTGGCCGGCCGAGCCCCGCGCATCTTCCTCTCCGCGGGCGAACCCTCGGGCGATCTCCATGGCGGCGCGCTGGTCACCGCGCTGCGCGCCCGCTTCCCCGACGCCGAGCTGGACGCGCTGGGGGGTCCGCGCATGGCGGCAGCTGGCGCGACGATCCGCTATCCTCTCGAACGCTACAGCGTGCTCGGCTTTGCCGAAGTGCTTCGCGCGCTGCCGGCGCACTGGCGGCTCCTCCGGCGGCTGCGGCGCGCCTTCCGCGCCGGCCGCTACGACCTCCTGGTGCCCATCGATTATCCCGGCTTCAATGTCCGGCTGGCGGAGGCAGCCCGCCGCCGGGGGATCAAAGTGTTGTACTACATCGCGCCGAAATACTGGGCCTCCGGCGCTCGGCGCGTCACCCGGCTGGCGCAGGCGGTCGATCGCCTGGCGCTGATTCTGCCCTTCGAGAGGGCATTCTTCCTGCGGCCTGGCCTCCGCGCCGAGTATGTCGGCCACCCGCTGCTCGACCACGGCCCGGGACCGGCTCGCGAGGCGGCCCGTGCCGCCCTGGAGATCGCACCGGGCGAGCGCGTGCTCGCGCTGTTTCCGGGCAGCCGGGCGCAGGAAGTAACCCGGCTCTGGCCCGCCTTCCGCGACGCCGCCCGGATGCTGCTGACCCAGCGGCGTTGCGACCGCGTCGTGGTAGCAGCCATCGCCGCGGGACGCTATCCAGGAGCGGACGGATTCCTGCTGCGCCAGGATGAGTCCGCGGTACTGCTCGCCGCGGCGGACGCCGCGCTCATCAAATCGGGGACCGCGACGCTCGAGGCGGCCCTCGCGGATGTCCCCATGGTCGTGGCATACCGCGTCCATTGGCTCACGGCATGGCTGGCGA
>DASYPD010000007.1:0-2582 GCA_036007005.1 Gemmatimonadales bacterium | reverse complement strand
AGGAGCGCGGCGCCCGCCAGCGCCGCGGCCCGTGTCTCACCCCCGAGCGCCGCCGCCAGCCGGGGCAGGCGCGCGGCGAGCCGCTGCCAGCCTACGTAATAGAGGATGGGACCGGGAGGGTGGGTGGCGGCATGGAGAGCGCCGTGGCGGAAGCGCGGCAACAGCTCGTCGTGGCGGGCCAGGAAATCGCCGGCGTCCTGCACTCCGGCCGCGACCTTGAAGTACGAGGTGAACGAGCCGCTCGTCGTGCGCCGCTCCAGCTCCGCGGCCGCGCCCGCGGGCTCGAGGCCGAGCAGCGCGAGCTGGAAGCCGCAGCCCACGACCGTGCACGTGGCGAGAAGGCCGGCCCTTGCCCCGCGGCGGGAGGCGGCCCGTCCCGCGAGAGCGGCGAGGCCGACGAGCGCACCCGCCAGGCCCACCGCCGGCGCGAGCCGGCCGGGGGCCGCCGGCTTCGGCGCGTAGCCCCACTGCCATTCCGGCGGATAGGGTGCGGGGCCGCGCAGCAAGGGCCAGGTGTCTCGCCGCGCGGCGACCAGCATGAGCAGCGTCACCGCCGCCAGCAGCGCGGCCCGGGAACGAGACACTACCAGGCTGCTGAAAAAGGCCTGATATGGCCGTTCATGGTTGTAGCCTCCGTAGGGAAACAAGCACCGAGGAGCGAGTGAGGGGTGACCACAGCGAGCCGGATGCGATGTTCAGCTACATCTCGCCTGCGCAGCGGGTGCCGAAGGACCATCCTCTGCGGGCTATCCGGACGATAGTGGACGGGGTGCTTCGCCGGCTGTGGTCGGACTTTGAAAAGCTCTACTCGCATACGGGACGGCCGTCGATTCCGCCTGAGCGGCTGCTGCGGGCCTTGCTCCTGCAGGTTCTGTACTCCATACGCAGCGAGCGGATGCTGATGGAGCAGCTCAACTACAACCTGCTCTTCCGTTGGTTTGTGGGCTTGTCGATGGACGACCGGATCTGGGATCCCACCGTGTTCGCCAAGAACAGGGACCGTATGCTGCGGGGCCAGATCGCGGTCTTGTTTTTCGAGCAGGTGCTGGCCGAGGCTCGGGAGCGGGGTCTGACCTCCGACGAGCACTTCACAGTGGACGGGACGCTGGTGGAGGCGTGGGCGGGTCTGAAGAGCTTCAAGCGCAAGGATGGATCGGACGGTCAAATCCCCCCGGATGATCCCGGCAATCCCACCGTGAACTTCCACGGGGAGAAGCGAAGCAACGACACCCACCAATCGACAACGGATCCCGACGCGCGGCTCATGACCAAGGGTGGGCAGGAAGCCAAGCTGTACTTCACGGGCCATGTCGTGATGGAGAACCGGCACACTCTGGCCGGCGGTGCTCGACTGACCCATGCGACGGGAAGGGCGGAACGGGAGGCCGCGGTCGAGCTCTTGGAAGACATGCCGCGCCGGCGACGGATCACTCTGGGCGCCGACAAAGGATACGACGTGCCGGCTTTCGTGGAGCAGCTGCGGCAGCATGATGTGACGCCGCACGTGGCTCAGACAGTCCGTTTTAGCGCCGTCGATGGTCGTACGACGCGGCATCTCACCTACCAGGTGAGTCAGCGGCTGAGAAAACGGGTCGAGGAGATCTTCGGCTGGCTGAAGACGGTGGGGATGACAAGAAAGGTGCGGCACCGCGGACGGCCGAGGGTGGACTGGAACTTCACCTTCGCCTTGGCCGCCGCCAACCTGGTGCGGAGACGTGACCTCACTGCGTCGACAGCATGAGAGAACCATCGAAAGGGCTCTTGACGCCGCGACGTTGTTACCTTTCGTACTTGTTCCAGAACAAGTACCTGGTCGGCGCCCACCCAGCCCGACCTGTGCCGCCGAGGACCGATTGACTCTCATGGACCGTTTTCCCGCAGCCTGCTAAAGATGCAGGATCGCCTTGGCGATCGTGAAGTAGATGACGAGCCCGGTGGCGTCGACGAGGGTGGCGATGAGCGGCGCTGAGAGCACCGCGGGGTCGATGCCAAAGCGCTCGGCCGCGATGGGAATGAGCGAGCCGACGGTCGTGGACCACGAGCAGATGACGAGCACGGTGATCGCGACCGTTATCGCCAGCGGCATGTGGGCCCCCCAGAGCAACGCCCGGCCGAAGGCGATCGCTCCCACGAGCAGCCCGATGAGGACGCCGGTGGATGC
Source organism: Gemmatimonadales bacterium (assembly GCA_036007005.1). GTDB lineage: Bacteria > Gemmatimonadota > Gemmatimonadetes > Gemmatimonadales > GWC2-71-9 > JABFSM01. The sequence goes on along the minus strand of DASYPD010000007.1, from coordinate 421 downwards.
CTCCCGCGCGAGCACCCGCCCCGCGTCGCGGAGGCCGATCTCGCCGAGGGCGATGCTGCGAATCACCGTGGTGACGGTCTGGGAGCCGGCGTTCCCGCCGGTGCCGATCAGCAACGGAATGAAGAAGGAGAGGGCCACCACCGCCGCCAGCTCGTTTTCGTAGAAGCGCAGCACCGTGCCGGTGAACGTCTCGGCCACGAAGAGCAGCATCAGCCATCCGATGCGCTTGCGCACGACGTGGGGGATGGAGTTCTCGAAGTAGGGCCGGTCGAGCGCGCCGGGCTCGATGCCGCCCATCTTCAGGATGTCCTCCGTCTCCTCCTCGCGGATGACGTCGATGACGTCGTCCACCGTCACGAAGCCCACCACGGTGCCGTCCTTTTCCAGCACCGGGACCGCGAGCAGGTTGTACTTGCTGATC
>DASYPD010000006.1:0-3538 GCA_036007005.1 Gemmatimonadales bacterium | reverse complement strand
CTTCACCGCCATCGCCGTCGCGCTGCTGGCCCGGCTGCATCCCCTCGGCGTCATCGCGACCGGGATTCTGTTCGGCGCGCTGGAGGCAGGAGCTCAGGGCATGCAGCGCGAGGCGGGTGTCCCGGCCGTCGCCGTTGCGGTCGTGGAAGCAGCGATCATCCTGGCGGTCTTGCTGGCCGAGGTTCTCGCGCGCGGCCTGAGTCCGGGCCGGCTCTTTGCCGAGCGGTCCGGAGCCAGACCCTCATGAGCGAGCTCGTCCCCGTGCTCACCGGCTTTCTCGCCGCCGCGGTGCGGATCTCCACGCCCTTGCTGCTGGCCGCGACGGGAGAGCTGCTCAACGAGCGCGCGGGAGTGATCAACCTTTCGATCGAGGGCGCAATGCTCACCGGGGCGCTCGCCTCCGCTCTGGGGGCGTTAGCGGGGGGACCCTGGCTTGGTGTCGCTGCGGCCGTCGCCGCGGGGATCCTGATCGCCGCGGTATTCAGCGCGATCGCTCTCCTGGCGCGCGCCGATCAGATCATCACCGGCACCGCGGTGACGCTGGGAGCGGTGGGCTTCACGGGGGCGGTTTCCCGGAGCGCCTTCGGGCCGGCGGGTCCGGGGCTTTCGATCCCCACCCTGGGAGTCTGGCCGCTGCCCGGGCTCAAGGGCATTCCGGTGCTCGGTCCCGTCCTGTTCGAGCAGCCGGCCCTTACCTACCTGGCCTGGATTCTGGTGCCGTGCGCGGGATGGTTTCTGTTCCGGAGCTGGTGGGGACTGGCGCTGCGCGCCACGGGAGAATCGGCTGAGGCTGCCCGCGCCTCGGGTGTACCGGTGCGCCGCGTCCAAATCCTCGCCACGCTGGTGGGCGGAGCGCTGGCGGGACTCGCAGGCGGCTCGCTCGTGTTAGCCCAGGTGGGGACTTTTGCGGAAAAAATGACGGCGGGACGGGGATTCATCGCGATCGCAATCGTGGTCCTGGGACGCTGGCATCCCGCGGGCGTACTGGTCGCGGCGCTCTTGTTCGGGTCGGCGAGCGCGCTGCAATTCGCTTTCCAGGCGCTCGGTCTGGCGCTGCCCTATCAGCTGTTCCTGGTGATGCCGTACGCGCTGGCTTTGTTGGCGCTCGCACCGGGGATGGGCAGGGCACGAGCACCCGCCGGTTTGGGGACCGGTACCCGCTAGGAAACCCCCGCGCAAGTCAGTGCGAGGAGCCGAAGGCGACGACGCAATCCAGGACTGCTGCAGAGGTTCCCTAACGCCTGCGCGCGAGATCCACGATCAGCGGCAGATGATCGGAGCCCAGATCGGGGCCCACCACGGCGCGGAGCGGTCGCCACCCACCGCAGGTCAGCACATGATCGATGCGGATCGAGAAGTGGGGCAACACTCGGGTCCAGCCGAACCCGTGCCCCACCCGGGAAAACGCGTTGTCGCACCTGCTCCAATGGGAGCGATAGATCCTGCTTTCGACCGGCAGGTTGAAATCCCCGGCCACAATGACCGCACTGCTCTGCTCGGTGATCCAGCGGCTCATCCGGCGCGAGCCGACTTCGCGTACCAGCTCATTGCGCGCCAGACCCGAGAGCTTGGCGCGGTAGCGTAACTGCTCGAGCCCTTTGCGAGGTGTCTCGAGATGCAGCACAGCGAGATCGATTATTCCCGCATCACTCCGCAGCCGGTAGAACACCGCATTGCCCGTTCCCCCCTGTTCGCCCGTCTCGATTCGCTCGAGCGGCCTGGCCTCCAGCACTGGAAAACGGCTCGCGAGGCAGAGACTCTGCTCGAAGCGGACCGTCCACCCCGCGGGCCAGTGCTCCGCGGCGGCGAGATTCTCCGCGCATTCCTGCAGCACAACGACGTCGGGATGATAGGGTTCCAACCCCATTGGGATGGCCAGCAGACGGGAATTGTCGCGCGAATCGACGTTGAAGGTGATGATGCGCAGCTCCGCAGCTGCCGACGCGGTAAGCCAACCGCGCGCACCGAGGCGATATCCCATCGCTGGCCCGACCGACACAATTGCCGCGAGTCCGAGCGGGAGCAAAAGACGGGGCCGGATAAGCAATGCAGCCGGCGCGAGCAACGCCACCGGAAGCAGGATGGGCCAGCGTGGCATGAAGAGCAGGAGGGTCGCGAGCCACCAGGCATCGCCGGCGAGCCAGAGCAGGGCGGCATAGGTCAGGGAGAGGGCCAGGTATCCCCAGGCCAGGAGCACCAGGAAGTTCGCGATCCGAGGCGGGACCACCAGCTTCCGAAAATGCAGTCGTGGCAGGCGGGGAAGTCTGCGGCGTGACCCACGCCCGGATGGGGTCGGCGAGGGCGGGGCTGCAATGGTGAGGATGTTCCCGCAACGGCAGCGAATCGCCCGCCCCACGTGGGCGGGATCCGCGTGGTAGAGCTGCCCACAGGAGCAACGGATTTCAAGTTTCATAGATTCCGGCGATGCCCGAACTGTTGATCCGCATCAAGAAGAAGGCCGACGGTTCGGCCGCCCTGAGCTGCCGGCGTGCCGACGGCTCCGTCACCTGGCAACGCCAGGAAGGCCGGCAGGGCCGGTTCTTCCCGATTCACGATCTTACGCACTACGCGGTCGAGACGGTGCTGGGACATCGCCGTGGCTTCTACGGTCTGGTTGCCGAGGGATGGGATCTGACCGACTTTGGGGCTCCCTGGCCGAAGGGGCGCCTGCCAGCCGATCTCGACCCCTCCGAGCTGCTGGTGGGATTCCTGGACACGGAGAGGGCGGGTGGCGTTCGCTGGAGCGCTGCCGATTTCAATGAGAAGGCCGCGCTGTTCTACCAGCAGCACGGACTCGCGGGCGTTTGCAAGGTGAGCGACGAGGAACTGGGTCGGATCCGGACCGTGCTGGCGGAGCTGATGGCGCGTTGGAGAGCCCTGCCGGCCGGTGAAGCGCTCGAGCTGGCCTTCGACCGGCGCCCCGGCCCTCATGATGGCGCATCCGCTGTCGCGCGATAGCTTAGTCGGCGCAACCGCCCTCGCGGCGGTATCCCCCTAGTCTGGAGGAGGAGATGACACACACGAGTCTGGTCGCGCTGTGGCTTCCGATCTTGCTCTCCGCCGTAAGTGTGTTCGTCGTGAGCTCCATCATTCACATGCTGTTGCCCTGGCACAAGAGCGACTATCCCGCCGTCCCGAACGAGGACAAGGCGAGAGAGGCGATTCGGGCCCTCGGCATCCCGCCGGGCGACTACATGATCCCGCGTCCGGTCACTCGCGAGGACATGCGCTCGGCCGCTTTCATGGAGAAGGTGAAGCAGGGACCCAACCTGATCCTCACGGTCCTTCCCAGCGGGCCCTGGTCGATGGGGAGAAACCTCACCCTCTGGTTTGTCTATGCGGTGGTGGTAGGCATCTTCGCCGGGTATCTCACCAGCCGCGCCTTGCCACCGGGGGCGGAGTATGTCGAGGTCTTTCGATTCGCCGGCTGTACCGCCTTCGTGGGCTACGTGCTCGCACTGTGGCAGATGTCGATCTGGTATCAGCGTGCCTGGAGCACGACCATCAAGGCGACTTTCGACGGCCTGATCTACGCCCT
>DASYPD010000005.1:0-5350 GCA_036007005.1 Gemmatimonadales bacterium | reverse complement strand
CGCGATTTGCGCGCGAGCATCGAGTATGCCCTGGCGCATCGCGCTCCGGCGCTCGAGCACGCCAGCCGTTTCAACCGCGGCATCTCGGCGGAAGCCACCGATCGCTTCGTCGGGATGTACGTGAATCAGTGGACCGTCGATTATGGCCCGCGCGGACGGGAAGCGGTCCGCTGGTTACTGGCGCAGGGGTTTGAGCGAGGGATCATTCCCCGGCCGGTGACCGTGGAGTTTGTCGGGTAGGGAGCCGCTGCTACTCTTAAGCCATCCATCCCCCACTCACCGTGCCCGCTCCCCTTTCCCTGCTGATCGTCGACGACGAAGAAGCCATCCGCAATGCGCTCAAGCGCTTTCTCGGCGGCAAGGGATACGAGCTGATCACCGCAGGGACGGGCGCCGAGGCGCTCCAGGCGCTGCGCCGCCACAAGATCGCGGGCATCGTGCTGGATGTGCGGCTCCCGGATGGGAGCGGGGTCGACCTGGTCCCGCAGCTCCTCGAGCTCGAGCCCACCGTGGCGATCGTCATGCTGACCGCCGTCAACGACGCGGCCAGCGCGACGCTTTCCCTGCAACGCGGGGCGATGGAGTATCTCACCAAGCCCGTCGACCTGAGCGATCTGGACGGCGCGATCGAGCGCGCGCTCTTGCGCCGCAGCACCCTGCTCGAGACGGCGGAACTCACCCACTGGCTCAAGGAGGAAGTCACGCTCCGTACCGCGGAGCTCCGGAGGGAGCGCGCCAATCTCGAGCGCATTTCCGTCGCCACGCTGGAGACGCTGGTGAATGCGCTGGAAGCGAAAGACCCCTACCTGCGGGGCCACAGCGCGCGGGTCGCCGATTTCGCCGCGATGGTGGCCGCGGAGCTGCGGCTTCCGGATGACGAGGTGGAATCGATTCGAACCGCCGGCCGGTTGCACGATATCGGCAAGATCGGTATCCGGGAGGAGATCCTGAACAAGCAGGGGCCGCTCACCGACGAGGAATTCGAGCACGTCAAGCAGCATCCGGTGATCGGATCCGAGATCCTGGCGCCGCTCGCGCACCTGGGCCCGGTGATTCGGTTCGTGCGCAGCCACCACGAGCGCTGGGACGGCAAGGGCTATCCCGACGGCTTGGTCGGCGAGGACATTCCGATCGGGGCCCGGATCATCGGAGGAGTGGAGATCTACGACGCGCTCACCACCTCGCGGCCGTACCAGGAAAAGATGCACCCGGAGCAGGCCGTCGAGCGGCTGCGCGACTTGGTCGGCAGCGTGCTGGATCCGGCGGTGCATCGCGCCCTGCAAGCCGTGGTGGCCCGCCGCGAAGCGCTGGTCTTCCTCGACGATCGGGAGAGCTGAGTGCCGCGGCGGTCCTAACCCGCGATCCCGCCGGCCGCGGCTACTCCGCCCGGCTGCTTGCCCGCCGCGTACGCCATCCCGCGCAGCCGCACCAGCCGCAGCCGCATCGGCGGATGCGAGGCGAAGAGATCCCCCCAGAAGCCTTCGTGCTCGGTGAACTTCCGCTCCGCGGGATCGACGATGCACATGTGCGCGCTGCCCTGCATGATGTGGGTCGTCGGGGCCGGGCAGCCCTCCAGCTTTTCCAGGGCGTTCGCGAGGGCCAGCGGATTGCGGTTGAGCTGGGCGCCGGTCGCGTCCGCCAGGTATTCCCGCTTGCGGCTGACCGCCATCGAGAGCAGACTCGAAACGATCGGAGCCAGGATCAAGGTCAGCACCCAGGCGAGCAGCACGGCGAGCGCCAGGGGATTGCCCTTCTTGCCGCCGCGTCCCCCGCCACCTCGCAGCAGCCGCCGCATCACATTCGATAGCAGCGCGATGGCGCCGACCATCGCCGCGAGCAGCGTCATCAGCCGGATGTCGTAATTGCGGATGTGCGACATCTCGTGCGCGACGACAGCCTGCAGCTCGTCCCGGTCCAGCAGCTTGAGCAATCCTTCCGTGACCGCGAGGTGCGCATGGAGAGGATCGTGCCCGGTGGCGAACGCGTTGGGGTCGGAGTCGGGAATGATCCAGATCTTGGGCTTGGGGATCCCCGCCGCGATCGCCATCTCCTCGACGACGTTGTCGAGCCGCTTGAGCTCCGGGGTGGCGGGGTTGACCAGCTCCTGGGCCTCCGAGGCGTCGAGCACGCGCTTGGCGCCATTGAGCCAGGCATAGCGCGCCGTTCCCCCCGCAAAAGCGCAGGCGACCAGCCCGATGAACGGGATGATATGGTGATAATGCTGCGGCGGGAGGCCCCGGGTGGAGAGGTAGAAGGCGAGGTCGCCGCCGAAGCCCACCCACGCGAAGAAGAGCACGAAGCCCAGCACCAGCCAGACCGACTTACGCCGGTTGGCGGCCTGCTGCGCGAAGAGATTCTGCTCGCTCACACCGGCTTGTTGAGCGACAGATCGACATTGGGCACCGCCCGCTCTCCCGCGTCCTCGATTTCCCACAGCTCGGCGGGAGAGGCCTTGGCGAGACCCGCCACTAGACTGGTCGGGAACTGCGCTTGCCGGGTGTTGTACTGGGTGGCGACGTCGTTGTAGAGCTGCCGGGCGAACCCGATCTTGTTCTCGGTGCTGGTGAGCTCCTCCTGCAACTGCAGCACATTCGAGGAGCTCTTGAGCTCCGGGTAGTTCTCCGAGAGCGCGAAGAGCCGCCCCAGCGCCTGCGACAGCTCACCTTCCGCCTGCGCAGTCTGCGCTACGCCCTGCGCCGCCACCGCCTTGTTCCGCGCGGAGATCACGGACTCGAGCGTGGAGCGTTCGAAGTTCATGTAGCCCTTGACGGTGTTCACCAGGTTAGGGATCAGGTCGTGTCGCCTTTTGAGCTGCACGTCGATCTGCTTCCAGGCGTTGACCACCTGGTTCTTGAGCGACACCAGGGTGTTATACGCCCCCACCACCCAGAGCAGCACGGCGACCACCAGGACGACGAGAATGACGGTTCCCATGCGGTGCCTCCGAGAGCGAAAAAGGGATCAGCGCAGGAAAGAAGCGTCCCCGTTCGCTCGCGCGCAAGAATCCCACCGGTGCGCCAAAAAGATGACGCAGGATGAAGGCCGGCTTACTAAGCTGGGGCCATGCGACGGGGGATCACTCTGCTCGAGCTGCTTCTCGTGCTCGTCCTCATCGGCCTGCTGGCCGGCATGGTGATTCCCGGCTCGGCTTCGCTCGCCGACCGGCTCGCCGTGGAGCATCAGGCCGCGCGCCTGCTGGTGGCGTACCGCTCCGCCTGGGTCACCGCGCGCATGCAGCAGCGGCTCGCTCTCTTGTCCATCAGCACCGATACCCTCGCCATTCGTACCGTGCCGAGCGCCGGGAGTCCCGATACGCTGCTCGCGTGGCTGGCGCCCGGCCCCAGTGTCGCGGGGGTCGCCCTCAGCAGCCCGTCTCACACCAGCGTGTTCGGGCCCGATGGGTTGGGGATGGGGCTCGCCAACACGACGCACGTGCTGGTGAAAGGGAACGCGACGAGGAAGGTGGTGGTCTCGCGATTGGGGCGAGTGCGAGTGTTCTAGGAGCGAGGGAGCTGGGGAGCTAGGGGCTAGGGGCTAGGGGAAAAGACTAACCCGCACATCCCTAGCTCCCTAGCTCCCTAGCTCCCTAGCCCCTAGAACACCACCTCAATATGGACCACGATATCCGGATTCATTTTGAAGACCAGAAAGCGGGTCAGCTTATCGATCTTGTAATCATGCAGGTTCATCGGCAGGCTGGCGGTAACCCGCACGCTATCGGCGGAACGCAGGACGAGAGCATTGAGGTGCTCGCGCCGCGTGACTCCGTGAATGACGAAATCGCCTTCGAGGATCACCGCGGCGCTGTCTCCCCGCTCCCATTGCGGTGTCACGCCCTCCAGCTGGAACCGGATGGTCGCATAGAGCGACGATTCCATCGTCTTGTTGAGGTCGCGATCGCGCCGAGCGTTGGCCGTCTTAAGCGTATTCACCGGGGCTTCCACCCAGCCTCGCACGTCGGCGAGCCTGGGGCCACCGCTCAGGTGGCCCCGGACTGTTGTGGTGACGCCGGTAAAGTCTCCCAGGGTGGACTTGCCGTCAAAGCTCAGCGACCCGCTGCGGAGCTCCGCATCAGGCCAAGGGCGTTGGGCCGGTGCGGACGCAGGATGACTCAGCAGCGCCAGCACCGGTATGAGAAGGGTCCTAGAGAGCAGTCTTAAGCCTCGACGTCGGAGGACTCGAGCCCGTAGCGCCGAATCTTCGCCAGCAGCGTCGAGCGAGCAAGTCCGAGGAGCTGCGCCGCCTTGCGGCGATTACCGCCGGTATGCCGCAGCATGGCTGCGATCTGCCGCCGCTCGACTGCATCCAGCGGCTCCGGCGGCGGAGCACTCTCGCCGAGCGCTTCGCGCAACCGTTGCAAGTCCAGCTCGGGCAGGCTCAAGTCGAGGACGAGCAAGCCGGGTGTTTCTCCGCCCTGCGCGCCGGCGACCAGCGCAGCTGCCGCCGCTCCATGGGTTTCGGTAGTTACCGTTCCACCGCCGTTGCGTAGCGCCTCGGCCAGATGCTCCGCGCGGCTACGATCGCCGCTCACTACCAGGACCGGCCGAGTTTCTGTCGTCATAATCATGGTTGTCCCCCGTCCGCTGCAGGTAAGTACTCCCCCGAGGGCCGCTGGACCGAATCAGGATCCGTTCCCCGCTCTCGACGTGGAGACGCGCGGCGGGGATCATCCACACACGAACGCAGGGAATAGGAAATAGGGAGTCAGGCGTAAACCCAACTCCCTATTCGCTATTCCCTACCCCAAAAAAGCGGAACGGCCGCACAGCTTGCGCCGACACGGCCGTCCCAGCGTGAACCAACTAAAGTCGGAGCTTACGCCGCCGTTCTTCTCTTCCCCCGCCACCGTGGGTTGTTGGCCCTCGGGAGGGCGAGTTAAGGCCTTAGTGTTGATCCCCAGGCCGGATGGCCGTCCCACCTGGTTCGTCCACGCAAGCGCTGCGAGTCGGATCGGGTCGCGGACCGACCCTTCGCACTGCACTCCGAGACGCTACGTCGGAGCGGGTGAGACACGCGACTGGTCTCACCATTCCGGGCCGATGTGATCACCAGGATCTGCGATCTCTGGAAGGAGCGAGCCCTCCAAACATCTCCCCTGATATTTCGCCCGGAATGTCGCCGCCTTCAAGAACTCCTTTGGGAAGCCCTTCCCAGCAGCGCACACTCAAAATAAGGGCTGCAAAGAATCGCGCAAGTGCCTGATTTTCTTCGGCTTACGCGATTTGTAGGTGGGTAGTTTGTGGAAGGGCAAGTGCTGTGTTCACAGCGGTCAACAGTGCTCGGGCACATCAAGTGGAAATGTGAATCCACAAGCACACATCCATGTGCGCAAAGCAAAGGGACCAACCTA
>DASYPD010000004.1:0-8543 GCA_036007005.1 Gemmatimonadales bacterium | reverse complement strand
CCCCCTGCGCTCGTCCTCCAGCTCGCTCCGCCTCCAATGGGATACCAGTACGTGATTGTGGGGGATCGTGTCGTCATCCTCGACGACGAGGGCAACGTCTCGGACATCCTGCTGGGCGTCTTCGAGCCGACTGGATGAGGCGAGTCGTGCTGGCACGGTGGGCGGCGCGGATCATCGCGCTTGGGGTGCTGGTCTGTCCCGCGCCGCTTCCTGCTCAGACGCCGGCGGTCAGCGATCTGCTGCGGCGCATTTTCGCGTCGGGCGAGTTCGCGCCGCGACAACGCTTCGGGCCCGCCCGCTGGATCGAGAAGGGCGCCGCCTATCTAACGCTCGAGCCCTCCGCAGCCGTCCGCGGGTCGAGCGACCTCATCCGCTACGAGTCGGGCACCGGCGCCCGCTCCGTCCTCGTGTCCGCCAGCCAGCTCGTTCCGCGGGGAAGCGCCTCGCCGCTCGAGCTGGAGGACTACGCCTGGTCGGCCGACGGCGCTCGGCTGCTCCTCTTCACCAATTCCGAGCGGGTCTGGCGCCAGAACACCCGGGGAGACTACTGGGTGCTCGACCGCGCCAGCGGTGCGCTACGGAAGCTGGGCGGACCCGACGCGCCGGAAGCGTCGCTCATGTACGCCAAGTTCGCTCCCGCCGGCGACCGGGTGGCCTACGTGCGCCAGGGCGAGCTGTACGTGGAGCGGCTCGCGGACGGCCGGATCACGCGGCTCACGACCGGGGCCGACTCGCTGCACGTCAACGGGATGTCGGACTGGGTGTACGAGGAGGAGTTCGACCTGCGCGACGGTTTCCGCTGGTCGCCCGACGGGACCCGCATCGCGTATTGGCATTTCGATATGAGCGGGGTCGGCACGTTCCGGCTGATCAACGACACCGATTCGCTCTACCCGCGGGTTATTCCCATCCAGTATCCCAAAGCGGGCACGCCCAACTCCGCGGTCAGCGCCGGCATCGTCGGAGCCGACGGCGGACCCACCCGCTGGATCGCGCTGGGAGATGATCTCCGGGAGAACTACCTGCCCCGCATGGAGTGGGCGGGACCGCGCGAGCTGGTGTTGCAGCGAATGAACCGCCTGCAGAATACCGACCGCGTCTTGCTCGCCGACGCGGCGACCGGCTCGGTGCGCACCATCCTCACCGAATCGGACAGCGCCTGGGTGGACGTGGTGGATGATGTCAGCTGGCTCGCCGGCGGCGCGGCGTTCCTCTGGCCGAGCGAGCGGGACGGCTGGCGGCACTTCTATCGCGTCAGTCGCGACGGCGGCAAGCTCATCCTCATCACACCGGGCGCGTTTGATGTGATCGCGGCCCTGGGCGTGGACGAGGCGGGGGGCTGGCTCTACTACCTCGCCTCGCCCGAGCGTCCCACCGAGCGCTACCTCTACCGGAGCCGGCTCGACGGCATGGGCACCGCGGAGCGACTGACTCCGGCCAATACCCCCGGCACCCATCGCTACCAGCTCTCGCCCGATCGGCAGTGGGCGTTTCACAGCTACTCGCGCTTCGACCTTCCGGCGGTGACCGAGCTGGTCCGGCTTCCTTCCCACCAGGCGGTGCGCTCGCTGGTGAACGATTCGGCGCAACGCTCTGCCGTGGCCCGGCTCATCACCCGACCGGCGGAATTCTTCCGGCTCAGCGCCGGCGAGGGACTCACGGTGGACGGCTGGCTGATCCGGCCCAGCGGCTTCGATTCGACCCGGCGCTATCCGCTGCTGGTCTACGTCTACGGCGAGCCGGCAGGGCAGACCGTGACGGATGCCTGGGCGGGCGCGATCCGGCTGTGGCACCAGGCCATCGCGGAGCAGGGCTATCTCGTCGCCAGCTTCGATAATCGCGGCACCCCGGCGCCGCGCGGGCGCGCCTGGCGCAAGTCCGTCTACGGCGCCATCGGCGTGAGCTCGAGCCGGGAACAGGCCGAAGCGGTGCGCAGCCTAACCCGCACTCGACCCTATCTCGATTCGACCCGCGTCGCCATCTGGGGCTGGAGCGGCGGCGGCTCCAGCACCCTGCAGGCGCTCTTTCGCTATCCCGAGGTCTATCAGGTCGGAATGGCCGTCGCGCCGGTTCCCGATGAGAGCCTCTACGACACCATCTACCAGGAACGCTACATGGGGCTTCCGGGCCCCAACGCGGAGGGGTACCGCCGCGCCTCCGCGATCAACCTCGCCGAGGGGTTGCGGGGCGACCTTCTGCTGGTGCACGGCTCGGGCGATGACAATGTGCACTTCCAGGGCTCGGAGCGGTTGGTCAACCGGCTGATCCAGCTCGGCAAGCACTTCGATTTCATGGCCTATCCCAATCGGAGCCACTGCATCTGCGAAGGAGCGGGCACCACGTTGCACGTCTATTCCTTACTCACCCGTTATCTGCTGGAGCATCTTCAGCCCGGAGGGCGGGGCCGCTGACTCTGGTGGCGGCATCGTCCGCTCTCTACATTCCCGTCGCATACCTTCGCATCCCCAGGAAGGAAAGCCGCTCGATGGCCGTTCTCAGCAAGCTCGCCCACGTAGCAGGTATCGTGGGCCGCGGACTGCTCTCGACGGAGTTTCCCATCCTGGCCCACCTGATCGTCACCCGCCGCTGCAATCTGAGCTGCGCCTATTGCAACGAGTATGACGATCACTCCGACCCGGTCCCTCTGGAGATGCTGCGCCGCCGCATCGCGGCTCTGGGGCGGCTTCGCACGGCCATCGTCACGCTGAGCGGCGGTGAGCCCTTGTTGCATCCTGAGCTCCCTGCCGTGATTCGCTCCATTCGCGACGCGGGGATGAGCGCCAGCATGATCACCAACGGATTCCGGCTTACCCGCGAGTTCATCGAGGCCCTGGGCGCGGCGGGACTCCAGGGGCTGCAAATCAGCATCGACAACGTGGAGCCCGATGCGATTTCCAAGAAGAGCCTGAAAACTCTGGATCGGAAGCTCCAGCTGCTGGCCCGCTACGCCGACTTCCCCGTGAATATCAACTCTGTGTTGGGCATCAGTGAGGAGCGCACCGGGGACGCCGTCATGGTCGCCCGCCGTGCGGTCGAGCTCGGCTTCTCGAGCACCGTCGGCGTGCTGCACGACGGAAACGGCGTGCTCAAGCCCCTGGGTGAGCGGCAGCGGGGCGCCTACCGGGAGATCGTGGCGATCTCCGGCTGGCCCCAGCGGATCAATTATCGCCTCTTCCAGAAGAATCTCCTCGCCGGCAAGCCCAACAGCTGGAAGTGCCGCGCCGGCGCCCGCTACCTCTATGTCTGCGAGGACGGCCTGGTACACTGGTGCTCGCAACAGCGCGGCTACCCCGCGATCCCCATCGAGCAGTACACCGTCGCGGATCTCCGCCGCGAGTTCCATACGCGCAAAGGATGCGCACCGCACTGTACGGTCAGCTGCGTGCACCAGGCGAGCCTGCTCGATAACTGGCGTCCCCAGCAGCGCATCCCTGATCCCACCGGGACCCGGCACGGAAGCCCGGAGCTGATTCAGCTCGGCCCGCCGAGACAAGCAGAGCCCAAGATCGCGAACGCGTAGTGATTCCGTGATCGCCTACGAAGTGACGGTCGAGGTGGACGACGGGCTGATCGAGCGCTACACGGAATTCATGCAGAGTCGGCATATCCCCCAGGTGCTGGCCACCGGCTGCTTCACGCTCGCCGAGTTCGATCGGGCCAGCGAGACCCGCTTCCGGGCTCGCTACCTGGCGGACAACTTGGCGGACCTGGAGCGTTATCTGGAGCGCCACGCGCCCCGGCTGCGCGCGGATTACGCGAGGCACTTCCCCGAGGGAACGAAGCTAACCCGCGAGATCTGGGAAGAGCTGCACCGCTGGAAGGCGGAATAGGCCCGCTACTCCCTACTCCCGCACCACTGCCCGCAAGACCAGCACGGTGACGTTATCGGTCCCGCCGGCATCGAGCGCATCCTGCAACAGGGCGCGCGCCACCTGCTCCGACGAGACGAGCTCATCGAGCCGGCGCCGGATCTGTTCGTCGGATACATGTTTGGTGAGCCCATCGGTGCAGAGCAGGAGGACGTCGCCTTGCCGCAAGTCGGCGCGCGAGACCTCGGGGGTCCAGCTGGCGCCGCCGAGCGAGCTGGAGAGCACGTTGGCGTAGGGGCTGCGAGCGGCTTGCTCCTCGCTCAACACGCCCGACGCCCTCAGGTCCTCCGCCATCGTCTGGTCCCGGGTGAGCCGCTCCACCGCACCCTGCCGAAACCGATAGCAGCGGCTATCGCCCACCTGAAGCAGGTAGAGCGCGGGCCAGACCGCGACGAACATCGTCAGCGTCGTCGCCATCCCCTTGCGATCCCCGCTCTCTCTGGCGCGGGCCGCGATCAGCTCGTGGCTCTCTTTGGCGGCCTGCTGCAGCGATTCCAGCAGCGGCCGCTCGTCGTGCCGCACCGTTGAGAAGAAACACTGCATGGTGTGGGTGACGTAGCTCGCGATGGCCTCCACCGCGGAGCGGCTGGCCGCTTCGCCCCCGGCATGCCCGCCCACCCCATCGCACACCATGGCGACCGAGGCGATCCGCTGGCTGGGTAACTCCAGCAGCTCCGGGTTGGGAAGACTGGTGACATGGACGCGCATCGTTTTGTGCAGCGTCGTCACCAGGAAATGATCCTGATTATCGTGCCGGACTTTGCCCTTGTCGGTGATCCCGAAGAAATCGAGATCTTCATCTCGAGGCTTCGGGTTCGCGAAATCCGCGCTGGGGACGCTGGGAATCGGCGTCTGCATCATCTGGCGAAGTTACCCACCCTGTGGCGGCTCGCAAGCATTTAGTCCGGGAGCCCCCCGGCAACCCACCAGACTCGATACGCGCCACCACGGCTGGACCGGCTTTGACCCCCAGCCGCCCCCCGCGCCAAAACGGCAGAGAATCGGGGTATGCAGGTTGCTCCTCGGAAGCCGGATCAGTACGAACCGGGCGGGAGCGGGGCCGGGCCCTATCCCCCAACCCCGAACCCCTAGCCCCTAACCCCTAACTGAAGGCAATCACATGGCCTCCAAAATCATCGGCATCGACCTCGGCACGACCAATTCCGTGGTCGCGGTCATGGAGGGCGGCGACCCCGTCGTCATCCCCAACGCCGAAGGGGGGCGCACCACCCCCTCCGTTGTGGCATTCACCAAGGACGGCGAACGGCTGGTCGGCCAGGTGGCCAAGCGCCAGGCAGTCACCAACCCCAAGCAGACCATCTTCTCGATCAAGCGCTTCATGGGTCGCCGGATGGGGGAGATCACCGAGGAATCCAAGCGGGTCCCCTACAAGGTCGAGACGGGGTCGGGTGGGCTCGCGGCGGTGGAGATCGCCGGCAAGAAGTACACGCCGCCCGAGATCTCCGCGATGATCCTGCAGAAGATGAAGCAGACCGCGGAGGATTATCTGGGTTACACGGTGGAGAAAGCGGTCATCACCGTGCCCGCCTACTTCAACGACGCGCAGCGCCAGGCCACCAAGGACGCGGGCAAGATCGCCGGGCTCGACGTGGTCCGCATCATCAACGAGCCGACTGCGTCGGCGCTCGCGTATGGCCTCGACAAGAAGAAGGAAGAAAAGATCGCGGTCTTCGACCTGGGCGGCGGCACCTACGACATCTCGGTGCTGGAGCTCGCCGAAGGCGTCTTCGAGGTCAAGAGCACCAATGGCGACACGCACCTGGGCGGTGACGACTTCGACCAGCGGTTGATCGACTGGCTGGTGACAGAATTCAAGAAGGACCAAGGCATTGATCTCTCCAAGGACCCGATGGCCCTGCAGCGGCTCAAGGAGGCTGCGGAGAAGGCCAAGATGGAGCTCTCGAGCACGGCCCAGACCGATATCAACCTGCCGTTCATCACGGCGGACCAGTCGGGACCGAAGCACCTCAACATGAGCCTGAGTCGGGCCAAGTTCGAGTCCCTGGTCGATGACCTGATTCAGCGCACCATCCCGCCGATGCAGCAGGCGCTCAAGGACGCCGGGCTCGATCCCAAGAGCATCGACGAGGTGATCCTGGTCGGTGGCTCGACCCGAATCCCCAAGGTCCAGCAGATCGTGAAGGACTATTTCGGGAAGGAACCGAACAAGTCGGTCAATCCCGACGAGGTTGTGGCAATCGGCGCGGCGATCCAGGGCGGCGTGCTAGCCGGGGAAGTGAAGGACGTGCTGCTGCTCGACGTGACGCCGCTCTCGCTCGGCATCGAGACGCTGGGCGGGGTGACCACGGTACTCATCCCCCGCAACACCACGATTCCAACGCGGAAGTCCGAGGTCTTCTCGACCGCGGAGGACAACCAGACCACGGTGGAGATCCACGTGCTGCAGGGCGAGCGCCAGATGGCGCTCGACAACCGCACCATCGGCAAGTTCCAGCTCACCGGCATCCCGCCAGCACCCCGGGGCATGCCGCAGGTCGAGGTCACCTTCGACATCGACGCGAACGGAATCCTGCACGTCTCCGCCAAGGACAAGGCTACGGGCAAGGAGCAGAAGATCCGGATCGAGGCTTCCAGCGGGCTCTCCGACGCCGAGATCGACAAGATGGTCAAGGCGGCGGAGCTCCACGCCAAGGAAGACCAGGAGCGTCGCGAGCAGATCGAGGCGCGCAACCAGCTCGACGGTTTGGTCTACCGGGTGGAAAAGGACAGCAAGGACTGGGTGGACCGCTTGCCAGCCGATGCCAAGAGCCGACTCGACGCGGCCGTGGAAGCAGGCCGTCAGGCGCTCCGCGCCGGCGATCCGGCCGGCATCAAGACCGCCCTCAACGAGCTCAACGCCGCCTACTCTGCGGCGGGCGCCTCGCTCTACCAGCAGGCCGGCACGGCGACCGGCGGGCAGGAACCGCCGGCCGGTGGGCCAGCCGGCACTGAAGAGAAGCCCAAGGAGGACGTGGTCGAAGCCGACTACGAGATCGTCGATGAGGAGAAGAAGTAGGGGTTGCGACCTGCAACCCGGCTAATGCATCTATATTTGGAACTGTAGCGCAGACTCGAAAACCAGAGGTTGAAAACAACAATATGTCCGTTCGTTCGCTCAATTGGCTCAAATTCGGAGGCCTGGTAGGACTAGCCTTCGTGCTCGGGCTGTTCTTTGCCGGACTGCTCGATCTTCCCAAGAATTCGCTGGCGCAAAGCGCCGTCACCCGGCTGACCGGGAACCAGCCGGCGATCCGGCCTGTGACGGCGCCGCCGCTTCCGGCGGCCCGTCCGCTGGTCGAGCTCAGCGATGCTTTTTCCGCCGTGGCCGAACACGTTCGGCCCAGCGTCGTCTTCGTCAAGTCGGAGCGCAAGGAGCGCGTGGCGCAGCTGCAGGTTCCGCGCGGCTTCGAGCCCTTCTTCAATTTTCCGCAGCAGCAGCGCCGCCAGCCGATGATCGAGCGTGGCTCGGGCTCGGGCTTCATCGTGTCCGAGGATGGCTACATCCTCACCAATAATCACGTGGTGGATGGCGCCGAAAAGGTCACCGTGCAGCTGCTCGACCACCGGCTCTTCCCGGCCCGGGTCGTCGGCAGCGATCCCAATACCGATGTCGCGGTCATCAAGATCGAGACGCGCGGCCTCACCGCCGCCGCGCTGGGATCCAGTGCGGCGACTCGCATCGGGGAATGGGTGCTCGCCGTGGGGAACCCGCTAGGGGAGAACCTCACCTTCACGGTGACCTCCGGGATCGTGAGCGCCAAGGGCCGCGGTCTGCCGGGCCTGCCCGGGCGCAGCGAGCGCAGCATCCAGGACTTCATCCAGACCGACGCGGCGATCAATCCCGGCAACTCGGGTGGCCCGCTGGTCAACGTCCGGGGCGAGGTGATCGGCATCAATTCCGCGATCGCCAGCGAGACGGGGTACAACATGGGCTACGGCTTCGCGATTCCGATTGACCTCGCGAAGCAGGTAATGGAACAGCTCATCAAGAACGGCAAGGTCGAGCGCGCCGCGCTCGGCGTGTTCATCGAGGATGTCACCCCGAACGACGCGAAGTACGTCGGGCTCCCCGAAGTGAGGGGAGTGCGCATTCGCAATTACTCGGACGAGAATTCTCCCGCCAAGCAGGCGGGTCTCGAGCCGGGAGATGTGATCATCACGATCGATGGCCAGAACGTCGATTACGTGGCGCAGCTGCAGCAGGTCGTTGCCTTCAAGCACCCTGGCGAGACCGTGAAGGTAGAAGTGGCTCGCAAGGGTGGTGAGCGCCGCACCTACTCGGTACGGCTGATTGCAGCGTCCACGCTCAAGCAGCAGACGGTGCAAGCGAATGGGAACGAGGAGCAGACTCCGGAAAAGGCCGATACCCCCGCCGGAGCCACCATTCGCTCCCTCGGCATCACCGTGAGCCCGCTCAGCGCAGTGCAGGCCTCCGAGCTCAGTCTGCCTGCGAGCGTACACGGACTCCTGGTACAGAACGTGGATGCGGACGGGCCGGCGGCCGAGTATCTGGTCGGCGCCAACGGAAACGATTCGCCCGATGTGATCGTGTCGGTGGAAGGGATGCCAGTGCGCTCGGAGGGTGAGCTGCGAACCGCCCTGCGGCGAGCCGGCCCGGACGGAATCGTCACTCTGATCGTCTATAACGCGCAG
>DASYPD010000003.1:0-6569 GCA_036007005.1 Gemmatimonadales bacterium | reverse complement strand
TTTGTCGCCGGAGTGACCGGCGAGCAGTTCGCCCTGCCGGAAGCCGTGGTCCAGCTCCGCGCAACCAGGCGGGAGAGTGGATCCGGGACCCTGGTGGCTCTTTCAGCAGCGGATCCGCTGAACCTCGTCGGTATCGTCATCCCCGGCGAGCGGATTCCGGCGCTCACGCGGAATCGGATCGTCTTCCGGGACGGAATCCCACTCGCGGTGCGCGAGGCCGGCGAGGTGCGATTCCTCGAAGAGCAGAACGGGACGGAGCGAGAGGCCGTGCTGGCAGCGCTGACCCGCAGGCCCCTCAGCCCCAAGCTGCGGATCTATCTCGGGATGACGGCGGTAGCGGTGAGCGGTGAGCGGTGAGCGGTGAGCGGTGAGCGGTGAGCGGTGACCGCTCACCTTCTTAGGCCGACTTGCGCTTAGGGGCTTTCCGCTTGCGCACTGGGAGATCCAGGACCGGCTCGAAGAGATACTCCGGATCCGAGATGTGCTTGCGCGGTCCGGCGGGTCCGCGCGGCTGGCGATAGACGTAGCGCTCCCCTCGGAAATTGCGGAAGACCACCTCCGTTTCGCTGAAGCTCTCGACGTACTCCGGCAAGAGCGGCACCTTGCCGCCCCCACCCGGCGCGTCGATCACGAAATACGGATTAGCGAGCCCGCTGGTCCAGCCGCGCAGCGCCTGCATGATCCGGAGCCCCGTCTCCACGCTGGTGCGGAAGTGCTCGGCACCGGCGACCTGGTCGGCCATGTAGATGTAATAGGGCCGCACCCTCGCCATGAGCAGCTTCTGCATGAGCTTGACCATCACCTCGGGCGTGTCGTTCACATTCTTGAGCAGCACGGTCTGGCAACCGAGCGGGATTCCGGCGTCGGCGAGCATGCCGAGACCGTGGACCGCCGCGGGAGTGAGCTCGCTGGGGTGGTTGAAATGCGTGTTGAGGAAGAGCGGGTGGAATTTCCGCAGCATCTCGCAGAGCTCGGGCGTGATCCGCTCGGGAAGATGACAGGGGACCCGGCTTCCGATCCGGATGATCTCGATGTGCTTGATCGAGCGCAGCCGCGTGAGGATGGCCTCAAGCCGCCGGTCGGAGAGCATCAGCGGATCTCCGCCCGACATGATCACGTCCCGGATTTCACTGTGCGCCTCCAGGTACTGGAAGGCGGACTCGAACTGGGACAGGGGAATCTTCTCGGGGTCGCCCACCTTCCGGCGCCGGGTACAGAAGCGGCAGTAGCTGGCGCAGACTGGGGACACCAGGAAAAGGGCGCGATCGGGATAGCGATGGGTGATGTTGGGGACGGGGCTGTCGCGGTCTTCCGAAAGCGAATCCACGACCCCATCGACGACATCGAGCTCCTGCACTGTCGGGATGTACTGCAGCCAGATGGGATCATCGGGAGCCTGGATCAAGTCCACCATCGGCGGCGAGATCCGGAACTCGAAATTATCGATGGCCTGGCGGAGCCTCGCCTGGTGCTCGGGTGGGAAATGCTCAGGCCCGAAGCGCTCGGCGAGGGCTGCGAGACTGGTGATGGATCTTTGTTTAAGGACCTCTTGCCAGGTGGACATCGGATCTCAGCGGATCCGGGGACCCGGGGATCCGGGAATCAGGGAATCAGCATTCCCCTGATCCCCTGATTCCCGGATCCACGGATCCCCAATCCTTTTCACAAACGTCACCAGATCATCTCCCGGAGCGTAATAGTCGACGATCCGCGCCGCCACCTGATACCCTCGGGACACGTAGAACGCTCGCGTGCCCGCGTACTCCTCACGCCCCGCCGTTTCGACCACGAGGAGCCGCGCCCGTCCCGCCACGCGCCGCTCGACGTCCTCCAGGAGCGCGCGACCCACGCCGCAGCCCTGCCGCTCCGGGGCAACCACGATCCAGTACAGATCGAAGCTGCCCACAGTGCACGGCACCGGCCCCCAGCACGCCCAGCCTGCGAGTGCTCCGTCCAGCTCCACTCCCGCCGTCTCGTAGCCGGGATCCCGGCGACGTCCCCAGCCCAGTGCGGCGTCCACGACGTCCAGCGCCACAGTGACCTCATCCTCCCGGAACACCCGGCACGCTCGCGTCATCGCCTCGATCAGGGGGCGATCGGAGCTGCGCAACGGCCGAATCGTCGGGACGACCAGCGTCCGGCTCACGCAGGCACGTTCTGGGTAATGGCCTCCGCGGCGCGGGCGCGATCGTAGCGCTGGAGCGCCTCCTCGACGACGCGGGTCACCAGCTCGCCGTACTCCCAGCCGCGCGCGCGCGCCATGCGCGTGAGCCCGGCATCGCTCGAGAGATCCGGATTCGGGTTCACCTCGAGCACGTAGACGTCTCCCGAGTCGGTGATCCGTAGATCGACGCGTCCGTATCCCTTCGATCCAGTCAAGGTTTCCCACGCCAGGCGCGCGGTCTGGAGGACGCGGCGAGTCAGCTCAGGACTCAATTGGGCCGGACAGATGGGCTCAGTGCCCAAGTCCTCGTCGCTGCCGGTATTCCACTTGGCGGCGTAAGTCACGATCGGCCAAGTACCCTGCGGCATGCGGCTGAAGCTGATCTCGGAAACCGGCAGGAGATCCCGGCCGATAAACCCGACGTTGACCTCCCGCCCTGCCACGTATTCCTGGATCAGCACCTCGCTCCACTGCTCGAGAGTGCGGGCAAGCCGGTCCCGGAGCGCCTTGCGGCTGGCGCAGACGGCGCCGGCATCGATGCCGACGCTGGCGTCTTCACCCGAGGGCTTGACGATGACAGGATACCGCAGACCTGCCGGCGGCGTGATGCCGCGCGCCAGCATGAAGGTCGGCACGGGGACGCCCGCGGCCGCAAGCAGCGTGTTGGCGATGTGTTTGCGGTGGCAGATGGTGACAGGCCACGCGGGGCACCCGGTAAAGGGCACCCGGCTCAGCTCGAGCGCCGCGACGGCAAAGTCCTCGTAACGGGCGTAGCCGTTCACACCCTCGCAGAGATTGAAGATCAGATCGTGACGCTGAACCTTCTTGAGCCAGCGGATATCGCCAAGCTGTACCGCGATCAGGGTGGTCTCGTGTCCGCCACGCCGCAACTCCGCCTGGATTTCATTGACGTTGGCGAGCACCGCCGCGACATCCTTCTGGTCCCAGTCGTCGCTGCCGCCGTCGTAGAGTATCCCGATCTTCACGCCGCAGCCCGCTTGCGCTTGAGCAGCGCCTGCCCGCTGATTCTGCGCCAGGCGATGTCCGCCACCGTCTGGATCAGGCTGTCATAGGACATTCCGGCGGCGCGCGCGGCTTTCGGGAAACAGGAATTGTCCTTCGGGTTGGGAAGAATGCCCGGCAGCGGATTGAGCTCGACGACCATGGGACGCCCCGCCGCATCGCACCGCACATCCACGCGGCACCAGTCCCGGCAGCCGAGTACGCGATACGCGCCGAGCGCGGTAGACCTCACGTCGCGTGCGAGTTCCTTCGGGATATTGGCGGGGCACTCGAAGAGGTCCAGCGGATGCTCCGGGGTATCCCAGAGCCACTTGGCCTCATAGCCATAGATCGGCTTGGCGCCGAGCGGCAGCGCATCCCAGCGCATCCCGACCAGCGGAAGGCAGCGCGCTTCCTTACCGTTGCCGATGATTGCGACAGTAAACTCCTGGCCGGGCAACCAGCTTTCGATCAGCACCGGCTCCTGATAGGTATCGAGCAGCTCGCCCACTTCCTGCACGAGCTTCGCCCGGTTGGTGCACAGCGACTTCTCGGTGATCCCTTTGCCGGAGCCTTCGAGCGCCGGTTTGGCAAAGAGCGGAAAGGGGAGATTGACGCTCCGGGCGTCGGCCCGGGTCGTGGCGACGACGAAGGGCGCGGTCGGCACGCCCTGGTAGGCCATGATCTCCTTGGCTCGGCCCTTGTGCAGGGTCAGCGCCAGACTGAGAGGATCGGAGGCGTGATAGGGAATGCCGAGGAACTCGCAGATAGCGGGGACGTGGCTCTCGCGGTTTACGCCGTGCAGCCCCTCGGCGATGTTGAACACGAAATCCGGCGCGGCGTCGAGCACCCGGCGCGGGAAGTCCTGCGTGGCCTCGAGCCGGATCACCTCGCCGAGCGAGGCGAGCGCGTTGGCGACCGCTTCGATCGTCTCGGGCTCATCCCATTCGGCGTAGAGATCTGGCTGGGGGAGGTCGGGCCGTAACAGGCGGCTCGAGGGAACGTGACCGAGCGGAGGGGTGGAGGAATCGCCGGCTTTCTTCGGCTCCGGCAGCGTTGGTTTCTGGTTATAGGCGAACCCTATTCGAACCGCCAACGGATCTCCTTGATGAGGTGAACGCCGAGGCTGCTCGGATGTTTTCGCTGAGCTGGTACGTTTTGCTTGATCTAAGGTAAGGAAAAACGCGAAGCGGCACAATAGATTTCGCGATGCTCACTTCCCTGCTCCTCCTGCTCGGCTTCGGATTCGCCGCCTTGCGCGCGCCATCCCGGCCTCCTTCCAGCGATCATGTCCTCATCGTCACCCTCGACGGAGTGCGCTGGCAGGAGGTCTTTGGCGGCGCGGCGCGGGAGCTGATCGCCACGGAAGCCGGCGGGGTAAGGGATACCCTCGCGCTCTTGCGGCGCTTCTGGCGGGAGAGCCGCGAGGCACGGCGTGCCGCGCTGATGCCGTTCCTCTGGGGAACCCTCGCGCGGGATGGGAAGCTGCTCGGCGACTCGGCGAGCGGCAGTGTGGTTCGGGTGACCAACGGCAAATGGTTCTCCTATCCCGGCTATAACGAGCTGTTCACGGGGGCGGCTGACGAGGGAATCGACAGCAACGACAAGATTCCCAATCCGAACGTGAGTGTGCTGGAATGGCTGAACCACCGTCCCGGCTTCCACGGCAGCGTCGCGGCCTTCGGATCGTGGGACGTGCTGCCATTCATCTTCGATACCGCACGGAGCCACCTTCCCGCCAATGGAGACGGGCCGCCGGTCCTCAACCCACGGAGTGAGGCGGAGCAGGTCATGAACCACCTCGCCGCGAGCCTCCCGCCTTATTGGGGGAATGTGCGCTTCGACGCGGTGACGGCGGAGGGAGCGCTGCATTACCTCAAGCTGAGAAAACCGCGCGTGCTCTATGTCATGCTGGGTGATACGGACGAGTGGGCACACGAGCGGCGCTATGATCTCTATCTCGACGCCGTGAACCGAGGCGATCGGCTGCTCAAGGCCCTCTGGGAGACTGCCCAGGCGATGCCGGAATACCGGGGCCGGACCACCCTCCTCGTCGCGACCGACCACGGGCGCGGCTCAGCCGCTGACTGGACTGATCATGGGAAGCAGGTACCGGCGGCGGGGAGAATCTGGGTGGCGGGGCTGGGGCCTGGCGTGAACAGCGGCAAGGGTCAACAGTCCACGGTCAACGGGAAGAACCTGACGCAAGCTCAGTTTGCTGCCACCATCGCGGCCGCGTTGGGGCTCGCGGTGGAGTTCCGCAAGGCATACCCGAAGGCTGCGCCGGCAATCGCTTGGAGATAAGGGGGATTCCTGACGCGCTAGCGGATCCGGGAGTAGGTACGGAAGGTAAAGGCGTAGGCGTGCTTGGCGTCGACCGGGTGATACTGCTCCTCTTCAAGCGCCCACGCCGTCGAGTCGAACGCGGGGAAAAAGGTGTCGCCTTCGACTTTCGCGTGGACCTGCGTGAAGTAGAGTCGGTCGGCGCGCGGCAGGGCCAGGCGGAAGATCTCGCCGCCACCAATGACGAAGACCTCGTCCTCCGTCGCTCCCAGAGCGAGGGCTTCGTCCAGCGAGGGAACCACGGTGACTCCGCGCGGATGGAAGGCGCGGTCGCGGGAGATCACCACGTTGCGCCGGTTGGCGAGCGGCTGTTTGATCTCCTCGAAAGTCTTCCGCCCCATGATGACCGTGTGATCCACCGTGAGTTTCTTGAAGTGCTGCAGGTCTTTGGGGAGGTGCCAGGGCAATCCGCCGGCGCGACCAATGACTCCATTCTCCGCGGCGGCCACGACCAGCGAGACGATCACACCGCCACCGGCGCGCGGATCGGAGGATGCGGCTCGTAGGCCTCGAGCGCGAAGTCCTCGAAGCGGAAGGCATCGAGCTCACGAATGGCGGGATTGAGCCGGAGCAGGGGAAGCGGTCTGGGCTCCCGGCTGAGCTGTTCTCTCGCCTGCTCCAGATGGTTTACGTAGAGGTGCGCATCCCCAAAGACGTGGATCAGCTCGCCGGGGGCGAGGTCGGTCACCTGCGCCAGCATCAGAGTGAGCAAGGCGTAGGAGGCGATGTTGAAGGGGACACCGAGAAAGACGTCGCCGCTCCGCTGGTAGAGCTGGCAGGAAAGCCTGCCGTCGAGAACGTAGAACTGAAACATCGTGTGGCAGGGAGCCAGCGCCATCCTGGGCACATCGGCGACGTTCCACGCGCTGACGATCATGCGGCGCGAGTCCGGCGTGGTGCGAATCTGCCGGATCACTTCGGCGATTTGATCGATGTGCCGTCCATCGGGCGCCGGCCAGCAGCGCCACTGGTATCCATATATAGGCCCCAACTCGCCGTCGGGACCCGCCCAGTCGTCCCAGATTGAAACTCCGGCATCATGCAGCGATTTGACGTTGGT
>DASYPD010000002.1:0-3982 GCA_036007005.1 Gemmatimonadales bacterium | reverse complement strand
TCACCTATATCAATGCGCCGACCATCGGCGCGGAGGCCCACCTTCCCTTTGGCGGCGTGAAGCAGACCGGGAACGGGCATCGGGAAGGCGGCTGGGAGGTCTACGAGTTTTACAGTGAGACAAAAGTGTGCTATGTGGATTACTCGGGAGTGCTGCAGCGAGCGCAGATCGATAACTACGATTGACTCTGGTGTGCGGCGGGTATTGCTTAGGGATCAGGGAATCAGGGGATCAGGGAATCAGGGGATCAGGAAACTGCGTCCCCTGATTCCCGGATTCCCTGATCCCCTGATTCCCTGATCCCGGACCCGCATGAAGCCACTGCAAGTGGGATCGAGCAGTAAGACCGGATCCAGTGCCTCGGACGAAGGCTCGCTCGACCAATACCTGAGGGAAATCAGCCGCTATCCGCTCATCACCCAGGACGAGGAGGTCAGCCTCGCCGGGCGCATCCGGCAGGGCGACGAGGAGGCCCTCGACAAGCTCGTCCGCAGCAATCTCCGCTTCGTGGTGTCCGTCGCCAAGAAATACCAGAACCAGGGTGTCTCGCTCTCCGATCTGATCAACGAGGGGAACCTCGGTCTGATCCGCGCCGCGCACAAATTCGACGAGACCAAGGGCATCAAGTTCATCTCCTACGCGGTCTGGTGGATCCGCCAGGCCATCCTGCAGGCCCTGGCGGAGCAGAGCCGCATCGTCCGGGTCCCGCTCAATCGCGCCGGCACGCTGCACCGGATCACCCGCCGCTCTTCCGTGCTGCTCCAGGAGCTGGGTCGCGAGCCCACCCCCGCGGAGATCGCCGAGGGGATGGACATCGACATGGAGGAAGTCCAGAAAACCCTGTCGATCTCGCAGAATCATCTCTCGCTCGACGCCCCGATGACCCCGGGCGAAGACAACCGCTTGCTCGACTATCTGCCCGACAATCAGAACCCCGGTCCCGACGCGGAGACCTTCGAGCACGCGCTCAACCAGTGCATCGAGGAGGTGCTCAAGGGTCTCAAAGAGCGCGAGTCGAAGATCCTGCGCCTCTACTTCGGCCTCGACAGCCCGGAGCCGATGACCCTCGAGGAGATCGGCGCGCAGCTCGGCATCACCCGGGAGCGGGTCCGCCAGATCAAGGAGAAAGCGCTCTCCCGCCTGCGTCACGTGAGCCGCTCCAAAGCGCTCGAGTCCTTCCTCTTCTGAGCATGGCCGGCACCGCCTCGTTCGACATCTCCACCGGCGCCGATCTCCAGGAAGTCGACAACGCGGTCAACCAGGCGCTCAAGGAGATCGGGCAGCGCTACGACTTCAAGGACAGCCACGTCACCATCGAGTTCGATCGCGCCAAGGCGGAAATCCGCCTGCATGCTGACGATGAGTTCCGCATGAAGCAGCTGCTCGACGTGCTGCTGCAGAAATGCGCCAAGCGTGGCGTCCCGCTCAAGAACCTGAAGACCGGCGACTTCGAGCCGGGCGCGGGGACCTCGGTCCGCTGCACCGTCACGTTGACGCAGGGGATTCCGCAGGACATCGCGAAAAAAATTCAGCAAGCCATCAAGGATCAGGGCTTCAAGAAGGTCCAGTCCTCCATTCAGGGCGACGAGCTGCGGGTCACCTGTCCGTCGAAGGACGAGCTGCAGTCCGTCATCGCCTTTCTGCGCTCCCAGGATTTCGGCCTCCAGCTCAAGTTCGGCAATTATCGTGGTTGAGGTCCGCTGCCGGGCGCGCGCGGCGGCCCTGCTCCTGCTCTCCGCCTGCGCCCGCACGGAAGTCGGTACCGTCGCAATTCCGGAACGCAAAGCGCCGGAGATCCGGATCGGCGTGGTCGTCGGGGCGGCGTCGCTCACTCTCGGTGGCGGGTCTCGCCTCCTGCTCGGCAAGCCTGAGAGCGTGGGGCTAACTGTGCTGCCGGCCGGCGCGGCGGCCCTCATCGCGGCAGGGCCGGCGGGTTTGCGGATCCGGCTCTCCGGTGCGCTCCTCAATGCCGGAGCTGACGTGAAGGTCACCGCGGCGGATAGCGGCGGCGCGGTACGCCTCAATGGCCGCGATTACCGGGGAAGCTTCCTCCTCTCTCTGGGCGGCTCCGGCATCACCGCGGTGAACCTGCTCGACCTCGAGGAGTACCTGCAGGGTGTCGTCGGAGCGGAGATGGGCCGCCGCGGCGATGCGGAGCTCGCTGCGCTCAAGGCGCAGGCGGTCGTCTCGCGCGGTTTCGCCCTCAAAGCGCAGGACCGCTGGCGCCTCCGCGGCTACGATCTGCTCTCGACGGTTGCCGACCAGGCGTATGCCGGGATCGGCTTCGAGACGCCAGTGTCCGACCAGGCGGTCGAGGAAACCCGGGGCGAGGTGCTTACCTGGCAGGGCCAGCTTATTGACGGCTTCTTTCATTCGACCTGCGGCGGGCGCACCGCCGATGGCGTCGAGGCCTTTGCGGGCGCCAATCGGCCCTACCTCCGCTCCATTCGCGACGTGGATGACGCGGGTCATGCCTGGTGCGCGATCTCGCCCCGCTTCCACTGGCAGGAGAGCTGGTCCGGCGAAGCCTTGGCCCGCACCCTGACGGAAACGCTGCCCGCCGCGGGCGGCACGCTGGAGCTCGCGCGCACGCTGCAGGATCTTCGGGTGATCGATCGCACTCCGACCGGGCGGGTGGCGCACCTGGAAATCCGGGGCCGCCGCAGCGCGCTCACGGTGACGGGACCGGTGGCCCGGCTGCTGCTCAAGAGCGCGGATGGGAGTATTCTCCGCAGCGCCAATTTCAACCTGCAGCTCACCCGCAGCGGGGGAAAGCTCGTGCGGCTCGACATCGAAGGTTCCGGCGCGGGCCACGGGGTCGGGATGTGTCAATGGGGTGCCCTCGCTCGCTCCCGTGCGGGCTTTTCCTACAGCGATATCCTCTCGACTTATTTTCCGGGCACCCAGATTTCCCGCCTCTACTGAGCAGGGATGCTTCCATGAGTGAGCCCGTCCGGATTGGCTTGATCGGCGCCGGCGCCATCGTGCAGGTGGCGCATCTTCCCGTGCTCACGAAGCTCAAGACGGTCGCGGTCGCCGCCATCTGCGATGTGGATCTCCCCAAGGCCCGCGCTCTCGCCGAGCGCTTTCAGATCAACGCCGTGTTCGACGACATCGAAGACCTGCTCGGCCATGAGCAGATCGATGCGATTCTGGTCGCCACGCCGAATCATCTCCACGAGCCGCATGTGCTGGCGGGGCTCAGCGCGGGCTGCCACGTCCTGGTGGAGAAGCCGGGCTCTTTGACGCCCGCGGGAGAACAGCGCATTGCGAGACTCGCCGAGAAGAAGGGCCGTACGGTGATGATTGGGATGACCCATCGCTACCGTCCCGATGCTCAGGCGGTTCGCAGCTTCGTGCAGAGCGGTGAGCTCGGCGAGATCGATTCGATCCGGGCCAGCTGGCATGTTTCGCGGCCCGCCCGCGCCCAGCTCGGCTGGCGCACCCGCAAAGACGAAGCGGGCGGCGGCGCCGTGCTCGATCTCGGTCTCACTATGGTGGACCTCTGCCTCTGGCTCGCTGGAAATCCCACTCCCTCTCGCGTCAGCGCCAATCTCAGCAAGCCCAAGGGCGAGCGCGGCGTGGAGCAATCGGGAAGCGCCTTTGTGGTCTGCGAGGAAGGGCTCGCGATCTTCGTCGACGTGACCTGGCGCCACATCGGAGAGCGAGAACGTTTCGGCGTGGGAATCCGCGGCAGCAAGGGGACCGCCGGCATCAATCCCCTGCACGTCTGGAAAGAGCTCAATGGAGTGCCCCAGGATGTCTCCCCCACCGGCAGCCTCTCCCGCGAGAGCGCGTTCACCGCGTCATTTCGCGCGGAGTGGGCCCACTTCCTGGCGGCGATCGCGGGTGACGCGAAGGTGCCGCCACTCTCCCAGCACATCACCCTGCTCAAGGTGATTGACGCGATCTACAAGTCCGCGGCCGAGGGGAAAGACGTTTCGTTGTGAGGGCTATTGGCTATTGGCTATTGGCTCTTGGT
>DASYPD010000001.1:0-4136 GCA_036007005.1 Gemmatimonadales bacterium | reverse complement strand
TGAGCGTGACGGGCTGGCCCGCGACGATTTTCCGGACGTCGATCTCATTGACGTAGGTGAGGGATTCCATCCTCGTGAGGTCCGGCAGCGTGGCCACGGCCGGCTCCCACGCGTTCACCTGCGACCCGGTGGTCTTCTTCTTCCCGTTCCACTCCTTTACATAGGTCACCATTCCGGACGCGGGCGCCCGGATGGTGAAGTTCTGCATCACGTCCTGCACGATGGCGAGCAGGTTCTTCTGGCGGTCGCGGTCGGCGCCCACCTCCCGCATTTTGGCCTGGGCCTGCTCGGTCTTCGTCTTGTAGTCCA
Source organism: Gemmatimonadales bacterium (assembly GCA_036007005.1). Classification (GTDB taxonomy): domain Bacteria; phylum Gemmatimonadota; class Gemmatimonadetes; order Gemmatimonadales; family GWC2-71-9; genus JABFSM01. The sequence continues at coordinate 3,827 of DASYPD010000001.1, read as the reverse complement.
TCTTGGCCTGAGCCAGAGCGCGCTCGCCTTTCTCGAGATCGATTGCGGCCTGGCGGCGCACCGTCGGCGCTTCGTACACGGCCTGTTCCTTGGCGAGCGTCTTCTCCTCGAGCCCGAGCTCCATGCTGCGGATCTCCTCACGAGCCTTGGAGAGGTTGAGTGTCGAGTCGAGCATCGCCTGCTCGTACACCGCCTGGGCCTTCTGCAGCGCGAGCGAGACGTCCGACATGCGCGCCGCGATGCCGGAACGGTCCAGCTCAGCCCCCACGTCTCCCTCTTTCACGACCGTACCTTCGGGCACGATGCTGGTGATCTTCATTTGGTATTGATTCGCCTGCTGCGCGTTCTGCGGTGCGTTGATCTGCACGAATTTCAACGCCCGAAGCTCGCCCGAGGTGGTGACGATCACCTTGAACTCGCCCTTTTTGACCCGCGCCACGACACGGGCATCGGTCCTGGCGGGCCGGGCCAACAGCCAGGCCCCGGGGATGCCGACGACCAGAAAAGCGGCGACTACGAACCAGCGGCTGCGGAAAAAGCGCATCGTGGGTACCTCTGGGGGAGCCAAGTCGTTGTGGGGATTCAACAAATCAGACGCGCCCACGCCCGGTTTGGTTGCAGGGCGCGGGTGCCACCGAAAGATAGTGCCGACAGCAGCACGCGCGATGGCGTATCTTTGCAGGGTCCGACAGTTCCTCCCACAGGACATGGCCATGCGTATGCCGATCCTGCTTTTTCTGGGCTTCTCGGCCTTCGTGGCTCCCGTCTCTGCGCAGTCTGCGCCGTTGCTCGACATCCCCGTCTCCAAGCTGGAAACGGCCGGTACCCGGAACCTGCGCGAGTCGAGCACCATCCTGGTGCCGACGGTGCTGCTCAACATTGCAGCCGACGGTTCTCTCTTCGCGGTGCGCCAGTCGGCGGCGAGCGAGCCCCCTGAATACCGCTTCACCGTCAAGGGATTCGACAAGGAGTTCCTGCAGGGTCTGGCGCAGCGCGCGCAGGATGATTTCGTCCAGCAGCTGCGGGCCAAGGGATTGATAGTGCTGACCTACGCCGACCTCAAGGATCACGATGCGGTGCTGAGACTCGGCCGCCTTAAGACGAAACAGACCCATCTGCTGCCCTACCGAAACGACCGTTTTTCCGCCGCCAACTATCTCATCGCCACTCCCTCGGACGAACAAGCCTTCAAGGCCGGCAATGCGGGAAATGCGGCGACCTTCCGCCAGGTAGCCCGGGAGTTGCGCGCCTCCGTCATCGTGCCCGAATACTGGATCAACGCGCCTCAGGTGTGGGGCGAGAACGCGGCTGGCTATAAATCCGGTTTCAAAGAGACCAACGTCGCACCGGGTCTGGATCTCTACAGCGCCTACTTCTGGCTGCTGAATTCCGATGGGGCGGTGGGAAGCCTCAGACTCAAGGACGCAGTGAGCAACGTCGCCCCCAGCGTCGGGGAGCTCAGACCGGCGAAAGCAAAGCCCGGCAAAGCGACCTACCAGCTCACGATCGATTCTACCGCGTACGCGGCCGCTGTGTTGCGGGCCACCATGTCGATCAACAAAACCGCTGCGGAGATCCTCAAGTCAGTAACCAGACCGTAGCAGAGCCAGCACCTGATAGCTGTTAGCTTAGTGTCCATGCCCACCAATTCTCGCCCGCCCAAGCTGGATTCCCTCCCGCTGCTCTCGACCGGGATTGAAGGCTTAGACCGCGTTCTGGGGGGCGGTTTCACCCCCAACCGCTTATACCTGGTGGAGGGGGTGCCCGGCGCCGGCAAGACCACGCTGGCACTCGAGTTCTTGCTGGAGGGCGTCCGGTTAGGAGAGACGGTGCTCTGTGTCACCTTGTCCGAAACTGAAGAGGAGCTGAGCTCGGTCGCGGCCTCCCACGGGTGGACGCTGGACAAGGTCATGGTGCTCGAAATGATCCCTTCCGAAGAGAGCCTCCTGCCCGACCAGCAGTACACCGTGTTCCATCCCTCAGAAGTTGAGTTGAGCGCCACCACCAAGAAGATCCTCGCCGAAGTGGAGCGCTTGAAGCCGAGCCGGGTCGTGTTCGACGCTCTCACGCAGCTTCGCCTGCTGGCCGGAAACCAGCTCCACTACCGCCGGCAGATTCTCGCGCTCAAACAATTCCTCCACACCCACGGCTGCACGGTGCTGGTACTGGACGACGTCACTTCCCTGGACCACGACCCTCAGATCCAGAGCATTTCGCATGGGGTAGTCACGCTGGAGCGCCTCAGTCCGCAGTTCGGGGCGGAGCGGCGTCGCCTGCTCGTGTCCAAGTTCCGGGGCCGACAATACCAGGGGGGCTACCACGATTTCATCATCCAGCGGGGCGGACTCCTGGTCTTCCCCCGCTTGATCGTGGGTGCACGGAAAGAGCCGGCCGATGCACGCCGGCTCTCCAGCGGAGTCGCCGAAATGGATGCCCTTCTGGGAGGCGGCATCGATAGGGGCTCCAGCACCCTGATCATCGGCGCGTCGGGGACCGGCAAGTCCACCCTCGCCGCGCAGTTCGTCGCCGCCGCGGCAGAGCGGGGAGAGGCCGCCGCGATGTTCGTCTTCAGCGAGAACCTCAACACTCTGCTGACCCGATGCAATGGGCTCGGGATCCAGCTGCGGAAACACGCGGATGCCGGCACTGTGACGCTGCAACAGATAGACCCTGCCGAGCTAAGCCCCGGCGAGTTCGCCCATACAATCCGTTCCTTCGCGGACCGCCCCAACGCCGCTATCGTCGTAATCGACAGCCTGAACGGCTACCTCAACGCCATGCCGGAGGAGCGTTTCCTCGTCGTCCAGTTGCATGAATTGCTGTCGTATCTAGGAAACCGGGGTGTCGCAACGCTGCTGGTCGGGGCGAATCAGGGGCTCATCGGGGGACCGCTCGCGACCCCCGTGGACGTGAGCTATCTGGCCGACGCGGTGGTCCTGTTGCGCTATTTCGAGAGCCGCGGAGAGTTGCGCCAGGCCATCTCCGTCGTGAAGAATCGCGGTGGCGCCCACGAGCGCACCATTCGGGAGTACCGTCTCGATCGCGGCGGGATCAGTCTCGGTGAGCCACTGCGGGAATTCCGGGGCGTACTGAGCGGCATACCTGCTGAGGAAGGCGAGACCGGCCCGCCAACGCTGTAGAGGAGCATGAGCGATTTGGAGCAGCAGCGGCTCGAGCGTCGCGTTTTGATACTTGCCCCGCTCGGCAAGGACGGGGCCTTGACCGAAGCGATCCTTACCCAGGCGGGTGTACAATCCCTTGCGTGCGACGGCCTGGAGAGCCTGGGCCGCGAGCTTAAGCGTGGGGCGGGCGCGGTGCTCCTGGCGGAGGAAGCGATCATGCCCGGCTTTTCGCTGCAGACGGTGGTGGCCCGGCAGCCGGTCTGGTCCGACCTTCCCTTCGTTATCCTCACGATTCCCGGCTCGGCTTCGGAGGAGTCGATCCAGGCCGTCGAAACGCTGGGGAATGTCACCCTGCTGGAGCGGCCGGTTCGCGTCGCCACGCTGGTCAGCGCGGTCCGCACGGCCCTCCGCGCGCGCGAGCGGCAGTATCAGATCAGAGCGCACCTCCTGGAGCTCGCGCGAGCCGAGCGGTCGCTCAAGGACGCCGACCGCCGCAAGGACGAGTTCCTGGCGATCCTGGCGCACGAACTGCGGAACCCGCTCGCTCCGATCCGGAACTCCCTGGAGATCCTGCATCTCACCAACGTTGATAACCCAGCGAACCAGAAAGTGCGGGAGGTGATCGAGCGGCAGGTGAATCACATGGTCCGGCTGGTGGACGACTTGATGGAGATCTCCCGGATTACCCGGGGAAAAATTGAGCTT